>NZ_JBFTMX010000015.1:0-277054 GCF_056397205.1 Massilia sp. 05N420 | reverse complement strand
GCAACAAGCTAAAGCGGTGATAAGAAGCAAAAGCAGTACAAGTTTCAGTGTAGGGGAATCGCCAAGCTGGTTAAGGCACCGGATTTTGATTCCGGCATACCAAGGTTCGAATCCTTGTTCCCCTGCCAAAGATTTTGCCTGAGCTGTGGATGACTAGTGCTCCAGCAGGCAATGGAAGTGGGAGCCGCCTAGAGCGGCCCATTTTTTTTGTAGTCCAAGCGTTAATCTTCTTGCATTAACGTCTTTTCAGTTTCTTTCAACGCTTACTCTTCTGGGACTCCCCATGGCTTACGAAAACCTGATGGTTTTTACCGGCAATGCCAATCCGGCGCTAGCAGAAGGGGTCGCAAAAAACCTCGGCATCCCGCTTGGCAAGGCCGTGGTCTCGAAGTTCTCCGATGGCGAAGTAATGGTCGAAATCAACGAGAACGTTCGTGGCAAGGACGTCTTCGTTCTGCAATCGACCTGCGCTCCCACCAATGACAACCTGATGGAAATCATGCTGATGGTCGACGCTCTCAAGCGCGCATCGGCAGGCCGCATCACCGCGGCGATTCCCTACTTCGGCTATGCCCGCCAGGACCGTCGCCCGCGCTCGGCGCGTGTTGCGATCTCGGCCAAGGTCGTCGCCAACATGCTGCAGGAAGCCGGCGTGGAACGTGTGCTGATCATGGATCTGCACGCCGACCAGATCCAGGGCTTCTTCGACATCCCGGTCGACAACATCTACGCATCGCCGATCCTGCTGGGCGACCTGCAGAAGCGCAACTACGACGACCTGCTGGTCGTGTCGCCGGACGTCGGCGGCGTGGTGYGCGCGCGTGCGCTGGCAAAGCGCCTCGGCTGCGACCTGGCGATCATCGACAAGCGCCGCCCGAAGGCGAACGTGTCGGAAGTCATGAACATCATCGGTGAAGTCCAGGGCCGTAACTGCGTGATCATGGACGACATGGTCGACACCGCGGGCACCCTGTGCAAGGCCGCCGAAGTCCTGAAAGAGCGTGGCGCCAAGAAAGTCGTGGCGTACTGCACGCACCCGGTCCTGTCCGGCCCGGCCATCGAGCGTATCGCGAATTCGCCGCTGGACGAACTGGTCGTCACCGACACGATTCCGCTGAGCCCGGCAGGCCAGGCTTGCGGCAAGATCCGTCAACTGACCAGCGCGCCGCTGCTGGCCGAAACCTTCAAGCGTATCGTGAAGGGTGACTCGGTCATTTCGCTGTTCGTCGACTAAGAGAATAAGAACGTGGGCACCCCGTGCCCACGTCCATGCGTTGTCGATTTCTTGAGTGCGTAGCAATGCGCTCATTCCACGGACACCCCTGGTCGCGGGGGTGTTCACAATTCGGGCAACCGGGCCGGAGCTTTCCGGCATTCGTGCCCATTTATTTTTGGAGTTTCACATGAAAGTAGTCGCATTCAAACGCGAACAGCAAGGTACCGGAGCGAGCCGCCGCCTGCGCAACGCTGGCCAGACCCCTGGCATCATCTACGGTGGCGCCGCTGCCCCGGAACTGATCGCCGTTGACGGCAACGCGTTGTTCCACGCGCTCAAGAAAGAAGCTTTCCACGGTGCCGTTCTGGACCTGGAACTGGATGGCAAGGCTCAGCAAGTGCTGCTGCGTGACTTCCAGATGCACGCATACAAGCAACTGGTCCTGCACGTCGACTTCCAGCGCGTCGATGCTTCGCAAAAGATCCACACCAAGGTCGCCCTGCACTTCGTCAACGCCGAGATCTCGCCGGCAGTCAAGCTGGGCGGCGCCATCGTGTCGCACGTGCTGAACGAACTGGAAGTGTCCTGCCTGCCGGGCAAACTGCCGGAATTCATCACCGTCGACCTGAGCAAGCTGGAAACCGGCGCATCGGTCCACGTGTCCGACCTGACCCTGCCGGAAGGCGTGACCGTGGTTGCTCACGGCAAAGACCAGACCATCGCCACCTCGTCGGTGCCGCGTGGTGCCGCTACGGCCGAAGCCGCTGCCGAGTAATTTGTACTCGCTACCGCTCTTTCGGGAGCGGTTTGACAAAAACCCGCCCGACTCGCGTTCGGCGGGTTTTTTGTTTTGTTCAGCCATTCGCGGTTTTCCGCGATAATCGAGTTTTACGCGAACTTGACCGTTTTATGCACATCCGCCTGATCGTCGGCCTCGGCAACCCCGGCCCGGAATATGAACAAACCCGCCACAACGCCGGCTTCTGGCTGGTCGACAACCTTGCCAACACCTTGCCCAACTGCCGCCTGCAGCGCGAATCGCGCTTCAATGCCATGGTCGCCAAGACCTCGATCTCGGGCAATGAGGTGTGGCTGCTGGAACCGCTGACCTTCATGAACCGCTCCGGCCAGTCGGTCGGCAGCCTGGCGCGCTTCTTCAAGATCGCCCCGGAAGAGATCCTGGTGGTGCACGACGAACTCGACCTTCCTCCCGGTGCAGCCAAGCTCAAACGAGGCGGCTCCTCGGGCGGCCATAACGGCCTGAAGGACATTACCTCGGCGCTCGGTACCCAGGACTACTGGCGCCTGCGCCTCGGCATCGGCCATCCGCGCACCCTCAACCTGCAGCAGGGCGTGGCCGACTTCGTGCTGCACCGTCCGCGCCGCGAGGAGCAGACCCTGATCGAAGAGGCGATCGACAAGTCGCTGCGCATCATTCCGATGGTTTGCGAGGGCAAGCTGAACCAGGCCACGACGCAACTCCACACCGATTGATGTAGGGTGGGCGCGGCCGGCGTAGGCTCACCGAGCCCACCCTGCCTAGATCAATCCGCGTGCCAGCGCTTTTAAAGTTGCCGCCGGCCGCGAACTCGCCTCCAGTTTTTCGAAGATATGGTCGACGTGGGTGCGCACGCTGGCCGGACTGATCTTCATGGCGCGCGCCGCTTCCCGGCTCGTTTCTCCCAGGCTGATGTGGCGCAGCACCTCGATCTCGCGCGGCGACAGCAGGGGATCGCGGACCGGCTTCACCTTGCCGGGCTTCGGTGCCATCGCCCGCGCCGCCTCGATCACGGCGGCAACTGCTTGGCGGTCGAAGCGTCCGGCGCCGGCCTGGGCGACGAGGAGGGTCCCGGCGGCGGCCTCGCCATGGGCCGGACGCCAGGGGCGCGGCGAGCACATCGCCGTGTAGGCGGCCGCCACCGCCAGCACCCTTTCCTGCATCCCGATCGCTTCCCCGCGCGCCTTGCGGAAGTATCCGCTGCCGTCCACGCGCTCGTAGACGAAGGAGGCCAGGGTCGCATCCTGGACGATGGCGGGCACCTGGTCGCCGGCGCGCGCGGTCCAGAACGGCACTCGCCGCACCTGGTCCCACTCCAGCACGGACAGTTTTCCCGGGCGCTGCCACACCGCGTTCGGCACCGCCACCCGCCCGATCCCATGCAGCAGGGCGGCCCGCACCAGCGGCTTTTCCTCGAGCGCGATCAGGCCCGCCGGCACCGCGCTGCGTTTCGCCAGCTCGGCCACGCGGCGCGAGTAGCCGGCCAGCCAGGGCAGCTTCAGCTCGATCACGTCGGCGATGATGGTGAGCGGCACGCGGCGGTCGTGGCCGGGATAGTCGGCCGCGCAGGAGGGCTCGTCCAGCGCCGCCAGCCAGTCCTGGGCGTGGGGCAGCAGGCGCTGCACCAGCGTCGCCGGATATTTGACGCCGGCCCGTTCGCCGATCAGCTTCAAGGCACCGTCCGTGCCGTGGGCCGGCGCCAGCACCTCGAGGTCGCCGGCCAGGCGCACGTAGTACACGGCGCGCGGGATGTTCGGCGCGAACAGCGCATCCTGCATGTCGCCGCGGTGGTGGCTGCCGAACAGGTGGCGCAGGGCTTCCTCGACATCGTTCGACAGGCCCAGCAGCGCGGCGATGTCGCCCGCGACTTCGCACTGCATCTGGGCCAGCGGCAGCACATTGGGCAGGGTCAGGTTGGGATTGCCGGACATGGTGCGCGTTACCATCGCGTGGCGGCCGAGGACGTCGTCGCCGAGCAGGTTGGCGAAGCCGGCCGCCGTCGCCGTGCTGCCCGACCAGCGCAGCAGCCCGACCAGGCGGGTGCTGGTGCAGGCGTCCGCGGCATCGCCGTTTTCTTCCGCCAGCCGCGCGGCCAGGCGCGCCGTCCGGATCGAGTGATCGGGCGGCAGGCCCATGCTCAGGTCGCCGACCATGGCCAGCACCTGCACGGCATCTTCCACGCTGATGGTTTCGTCGAGTTGCATGGCCATAATGTAACGGCCAACATGAGAGTCAACAAGGAGCACGCATGAAACTACGCATCAGGCGCTATCGCCCGGCCGACCGCAAGGCGGTGCTGGCCGCTTTCCGCAGCAATGTCCCCGACCATTTTCCGGCATCCGAAGAGGCCTGGCTGCGTTCGGCCCTGGACGAGCCGGACGGTCCCTTCTTCGTCGCGGTCGAGGGGGAGGAGGTGGTCGCCTTCGGCGGCTATGAACTCTCGGCGTTCTACGACCTGGGCACGCTGGTGTTCGGCCTGGTGCGCGCCGATCGCCACGGTAGCGGCATCGGTCGTCTTCTGCTGAACTACCGCCTGCTGCACATGGCGGGACGCAAGCTGAGGCCGCGCTGGGTGACGGTCGACACGCATCCGCACACGGCCGGCTTCTTCCAGCGCTGCGGCTTCGAGGTGATCGCGCGCTGGCCCGGCGGCTACCGCTCGGGACGCGAGCGGGTGGACCTGCGTTTCGAACTGAGCGACGAGGCGGTGGCGCGGCTGCGCACTTAGAGCGCCTGCTTGCCGGCGACGACGATCTGGCTGCGCAGGTCGCGGATGATGCGCTCCAGCGCCGGCTGCATGGCACGGAAGTCGGCCGGGGTGCAGGTGGCGCGGCCATGGCGGAAGGTCAGGCGGCGCCTGGCCACGACCTCGCTGCCGCGCCGCGCGTAACTGGCGCGATAGGTGATGCCGCCGTCCATCAGCTGCACCGGGCGCGGCATGGCGAGGATGCGCACCCCCTTCGGGAAGCGGAATCCGGTTTCGTCGTCGATGTCGATGGCCGGGCAGACGAAGTCCTGGCGCCGCTCGCTCTCCTCGCCGAGCTTGAACACGGCCTCGCCGAGCCCTCCCCAGAGATCGTAGGTGGTGGCCAGCCCGCTCGGGCCGCGCAGGTCGAGGAAACCGTCGCTGGTGCCGGAAAAGGACAACCGGACCTCGTCGCCGCTGCCGGCGCCATCGCCCGGGACCGCATCGAAGACGCCGCGGCTTTTCCGCCCCAGGCCTTGCAGCATGCGCTGGGCGAAGGCGTCGCGCTCGGCCTGGCGCGAATCCTTCATCGCGCTACGCCAGGGCTCGGCCATCGCGCCGCTGGCCGTCTTGCTCAGCCTGAAGCGGCTCTGGCCGTCGCGGCGGATGTCGAACCAGGTCGTGGTGCGCTTGCGCTCGGGCTGGAGGATCGGCGTCATCGCGAAGGTTCCGGTCTTCAGCAGCAGTACCGGCTTGCCGAGGATGYCGGCCGGCAGATAGCCCGCGCCCACCGTCTCCGTCGTCGGATCCAGGTAGAGGCCGAGGCTTGGCACCCAGGTGATCATGTGGTTGAACACGCCCAGGGTCGGCGCATCCGGCAGGCGGTAGGCGTTGCCGTTGTTGACCAGCGCGCCGCTGCTCTCGATGCCGACCGCGGCCAGCAGGGCTTCCAGCAGGCCGGCGTGGTCCTTGCAGTGGCCGCGGATGTTGTGCCTGACCCAGTCCGACAGCGCCAGTGCACGGGCGCGCGCGTCCGGCAGCCCGGCCGTCAGCTGGCGCGCCAGGGCCGTGATGGTCGCCGACGGCTGGGCCTTGCCGGCGGCGCGCGCGGCACCGAGGCGGAAGGCGCGCGCGAAGGCGGTGTAATCGGGAAAGGTCGAGACCGCCAACCGTTTGCCGTAGTCGAGGTAGCTGACCGAGCCGGCCTCGAGGCGATCGTTGTCGCCGTTCACGTAGCGCCACTGGTAGCGCCGGCGCCCCGGCGGACTGTCGCCTGGCACCGGGACGAAGCCGACCGCGTCCGCATGCAGCGGCATCGAGGCCGGCATGTCGTAGACCAGCAGGTAATGTTTGTTGAGGTAGAAGGGCGCGGACGACAGGTCTTCGAAGTGACCGGGGAACAGCGCCGCCTTGCGCCTCAGCACGTAGCGCACCACCAGCTGGTCGCCTACCGCGGCCTCGGGAAACACCACGACTTTCAGGCGCGTGTCCTGGAACATCGGCGCTTCGCCGCTTGCACTCGCCGCTTCCTGCTGGTCCTGCACCTGGCCCGGCTGCACCGGCACCCGCCGGCCGTCCGGCTTGATGGTCCAGGCCTCGAGCGACAGCACCTCGTCCAGGCTGCGGTTGTAGCTGATCGTGGCCTGGCCGTGGGCACGCAGGGCGCGCTGCTGGACGATGGTCTTGGCAAGATCGACGCTGAGCCGGTAACTGCCGTCGGGCTCGACCACGTAGTGCTGGATGAAGCGGTCGATCACCACCGCCGGATCGGTGCCGGTGTCGCGCGCCCGCGCAGGGGCGCTGGCAAACACCAGGGCCAGCAGCACCAGCAGGCCGGCAAGCGCCGGCAAGCCCGGAAGCCAGGCCGGGCAGGGCGCGATAGCGGACTGTGCTGTGCAGCGGCGGGTGGCCATGCGGCTTCCATGAAGTGAGCGATCGGACCATGTTACGAAGGCCGACCTGTTGACCCTTGAGCGAACGCAAGCGCGCTCTTCCTGCGATAATTTCGGGATGAGCGCACTAAGCTTCCACGCCGGGCCGCTGGCCCTGGCCCAGATCCGCGCGCATGGCCTGCGCGCCCGCGACATCGCGGTCGTTCCCGCCGCCGCCGGCGGCCCCAAGGGACTGATCTTCCGCTCGCTCGACCAATGGGTGTTCGGCGAGTGGTTCCCAATCGCACCGCGCGAGCGCACCCTGATCGGCTCCTCGATCGGCGCCTGGCGCATGGCGGCCGCCTGCCAGAAGGATCCGGTCAAGGCTTTCGCCAGCCTGGGCGAGCTCTACAGCGGCCAGCGCTATACCAGCACGAAGCCCTCGCAGGAACAGATCGACGAAGTGGTGCAGGGCCTGCTGGGAGAATTCGTGCGCGGCCACGAGGACGACATCGTCAACCACCAGCAGCACCGCCTGCACCTGCTGACCGTGCGCGGCAAGCGCTCCCTGGCAGCGCCCGGGCACCGGTATGCGGAAATGAAGGGATTCGCGGCGGCGGCGCTGCACAACCTGGCGTCGCGCGACCGCCTGGCCCGGCTGATGGACCGGGTGGTGATCGGCGACGTGCGCAGCGCTGCAAGCTGGCTGGGCGAGAAGTTCGACAGCTTCGCCACCCACTTTTCGCCGCTGACGCGCGAGAACCTGGCGTCCGGCCTGCTGGCCTCGGGCACCCTGCCGATGCTGATGAAGCCGGTGCGCGACATCGCCGGGGCGCCGCAGGGCCACTACTGGGACGGCGGCATCATCGATTACAACCTGGCGCTGCCTTACACGCGCCTTTCACAGCAGGAGCAGGGCGCGATTGTCCTGTATCCGCACTTTAGCGAGCACATCGTGCCGGGCTGGCTGGACAAGGCGCTGCCCTGGCGCCGCGCCGCACGCGGACCGAACCGCGGCTGGCTGGACAATGTGCTCATCGTGGCGCCGAGCCCCGAATTCCTCGCCAAACTGCCGCGCGGGAAACTGATCGACCGTAGCGACTTCAAGTTCTACGGCCTCAACCACGATGCGAGGATTCTTGCCTGGAAACAGGCGATGGACGAGGGCGGGCGGCTGCGTGACGAGTTCGCCTCTTTCGTCGAAAAGCCGGATCTGTCGCGCATTCGTCCCCTTTGATCAGGCATTTGCAGTCTTCGGGGGCAAGCGGGGTTACAATATGAGGTTTCGTAAATTCGACCCCTGAAAGCTTCCCATGAGTCTCAAATGCGGCATCGTCGGCCTGCCCAACGTCGGCAAGTCCACCCTGTTCAACGCCCTGACCAAGGCCGGCATCCCGGCTGAAAACTATCCGTTCTGCACCATCGAGCCGAACGTCGGCGTGGTCGAGGTGCCGGATCCGCGCATGCAGGCGCTGGCCGATATCGTCAAACCGGAACGCATGGTCAACGCGATCGTCGAATTTGTCGACATCGCCGGTCTGGTGGCGGGTGCGTCGAAAGGCGAGGGCCTGGGCAA
This sequence comes from Massilia sp. 05N420, assembly GCF_056397205.1. Lineage (NCBI taxonomy): Bacteria > Pseudomonadati > Pseudomonadota > Betaproteobacteria > Burkholderiales > Oxalobacteraceae > Massilia > Massilia sp. 05N420. The sequence continues at coordinate 268,927 of NZ_JBFTMX010000015.1, read as the reverse complement.
TCAGTTCCTGTCCCACATCCGCGAGACCGACGCGATCGTCAACGTGGTGCGCTGCTTCGAAGACGACAACGTCATCCACGTTGCCGGCAAGGTCAGCCCGCTGGACGACATCGAAGTGATCCAGACCGAACTGGCGCTGGCCGACATGGGCGCCGTCGAAAAGGCGATCCACCGCGAGAACAAGAAGGCGCGCTCGGGCGACAAGGATGCGGCCAAGCTGGTCGCGATCTGCGAGCGCCTGATGCCGCACCTGAACGAAGGCAAGCCGGTGCGCACCGCCGGCCTCGATGCGGACGAGATGGCCATGATCAAGACGCTGTGCCTGATCACCGCCAAGCCGGCCATGTTCGTGGCCAACGTGTCCGACACCGGCTTCACCAACAACCCGCTGCTCGACCAGTTGACCGAATACGCGAAAGCGCAGAACGCGCCGATCGTGGCGATTTCCGCCGCCATCGAAGCAGAAATCGCCGACCTCGACGACGCCGACAAGGCTGCCTTCCTGTCCGACATGGGCATGGAAGAGCCGGGTCTGGACCGTTTGATCCGCGCCGCCTACAAGCTGCTCGGCCTGCAGACCTACTTCACGGCCGGCGTCAAGGAAGTGCGCGCCTGGACCATCCATGTCGGCGATACCGCCCCGCAGGCGGCTGGTGTGATCCACACCGACTTCGAACGCGGCTTCATCCGCGCGCAGACGATTTCCTACGATGACTACATTGCCTACAAAGGCGAGGCTGGTGCGAAGGAAGCGGGCAAGATGCGTGCCGAGGGCAAGGAATATGTGGTCAAGGATGGCGATGTGCTGAACTTCCTGTTCAACGTCTAAGCAAGCGTCCGGATTCCGCAGGATTCCGATGACTCAGGAAAGCCCCGGTTACTTAGTTGTACCGGGGCTTTTTCTTTGTTGGCGTATTTTTGTCAGCCAGGCCTGCGCCGTGACCGGGTCGCGCCTGATTCGCCTGCACAGAGTGCCGGGACCCGGCCAAAAAGCTGTGTCACAGGGCTGCGAACCAACCGCCGGTCCGATGTTGACGAAGCTGTTCATCCTTACCAGCTGTTGGCCAATCATGTTTGTGGCACCCGTTTGATTGTCCCTCTTCGGGTTTTTCGGCGTTGCGGGTCTCCTCCAGGAAAACTGTCAGAAAAACCTTGGACAGGGCGCAGGGAAACGTGTTGATACTGATTAAGTTCTTCTTTGCAGCCCCCGGGTAAGGTGTTCGCTGAACATTTTTCACTTCGGCCAAGGCGACACGGGCATTGGGAGGAAATCAATGGGCGAAAGTCAGGAAATCGCGGCGGGTGCCGCACGGTCGGCATTCAGCGGCGCGTCCCAGCATAACCGGCTCATGCGGCTCGATTTCCCCTTGAACGACGGGCCGCCCGCGATCCTGCTGCCGAACAGATTGGTCGCCCATGAGGAAGTTTCGCGGAGCTTCCGCTTCGATGTCGAAGTGCTGTCGGACGACGCGCGCATCCCGCTAAAAATGCTGATGGGCCGGATGGTGACGATCTCCCTGGTCCGGGAAGATGGGTCGCTACGCTACTTCAACGGCTACATCACTGAATTCCGCTTCCTGCGCAGCGATGGCGGCTTCGCCTTTTACCGGATGGTGCTCGAACCTTGGCTGGCGTTTGCACGACTGCGTAAGGACTGCGTCTCGTTCCACAATAAGAATGTGCGGGAGATCACCGAGGAAACCCTGCGGCATTACCGTCAGGCCGACTGGCACGTGTACCCCATCGACGAGCCGAAGCTGACTGTCGCCAACCAATACAACGAGACCGACTACAACCACCTTCACCGGCGCTGGGAAGCGCTCGGACTGTACTACTGGTACGAGCATAGATTCGACGGCCACAAGCTCATGATTTCGGATAACAGCTTCCTGGCCGCGCCGATCGACGAGGAAATGTACGTGATCTCGTTCCATGACGGTAGCGGCTCACGCGAGGACGACGGCATTCACGAGTGGACAGCAATCCGGCGCCTGGGCTCAGGCAGGACCACGCTGGCGACATTCGACTACAAGAATCCAAGGGCGCAACGTGCTGAAGCCCCTTCACTTAACGAGCAAGGCGATTTCTTCCCTTACGAGGTCTATGAGGACACAGGCTCCTACGGCTTTTGCCTGCTCCGCGACGGTGAACAGTTGGCAGCGCGGCGCATGGACGAAGCAGACAAGGACACGCAGTATTTCGAGGTAAAGGGCAATGAACGCTTCGTGCTGCCGGGCCGCAGGTTCAAGCTCGGCGGCCACTTCAGCGCCGAGCCGCGCAGCGGCATCGGAGACCGTTATTACCTGATCCTGTCTGCCAACCATGAGGTATCGAACAATTACCAGGCCGGCCCCGGAGCCCCCTCGCGTTACGAAAATCGCTTCACTTGCATCCGCCAGGACATCCGCTGGCGTCCCGGTCGCAACTACAACAGTGAACCGGCTACCTACATGGGGCTGCACACGGCCATCATCGTCGGCCCGGCCGGCGCCGACATCCACACGGACGGCTACGGGCGGGTGAAGCTGCAGTTTCACTGGGACCGGCTGGGTGACTACAACGAGCAAAGCTCACCGTGGATTCGGGTATTGAGCCCGGCGGCCGGCGACCAGTTCGGGCAGATCCGGTTGCCCCGTGTTGGCGAAGAAGTGGCCGTTGTGTACGCCAACGGGAATATCGACCATCCGCTCATCCTCGGCGCGCTCTACAACCAAATCCACATGCCGCCGTGGTCCCTGCCGGAGCAGCAGTCTCTCGCCGGCCTGCGCAGCCGGGAGCTGGGCGGTGGGGCGCGCGGCAACCACCTCGTGCTCGATGACACGCCAGATAGAATCCAGGCACAGCTGAAAAGCGATCACCAGTGCAGTCAACTGTCGCTCGGCCACATCACGCGCATCGAGGACAACGCKGGKCGCAAGGACGAGCGCGGGGAGGGCTGGGAGCTGCGCACCGACGGGCATGGCGTGGCGCGCGCAGCCAAGGGCTTGTTGATCACGACCGAAGCGCGGCAAGCCGGGCGCGGGCCGATCAAGGACATGGGCGAAACGGCAAACCGGCTGGACGCCGCGCACAAGCTGCACGATGACCAGGCGACAGCCGCACTGCAAGGTCTGGCACAGGAAAGTGGGCAGCAGCATGACGTCGCCGATGCGCTGAAGGCGCAGAACGACGCAGTACGCGGCGCCGGTAACAAGTTTCCTGAGCTATCCCAGCCCCACCTCGTCCTGGCCAGCCCGGCCGGAATCGAGACGACCTCGGCACAATCGACCCACATCGCCAGCGCCGAGCACACGGCGCTGACGGCTGGATGCAGCCTCTCGATCGCAACGGGTGACAGCCTGTTCGCAAGCATCAAGCAAACCTTCCGCCTGTTCGTCCACAAGGCGGGCATGAAGCTGGTTGCGGCGGCCGGCAAGATCACGGTGCAGGCGCATGACGACGACATCCAGGTCATCGCCAACAAGGTCCTGTCCCTGATCAGCCAAACCGATTGGATCGACCTGAAGGGGAAGAAAGGGGTGCGGCTGCACGGCCCCGAATGCATGGTCGAAATCACCGACCGCATGCAGGTCTTCGCGCCCAAGCCGGCGCTATTCCACGGCAACCTCGAAACCCTCGCGCCCCAGAATCGGCCGCAAGCGTCCACGGAGCACAAGGTCACCATTGCGGAACCGAAGACGCCGGACGACCCGAAGCAATTGCTCTTCATGCTGAAAACCCATGTCGAGAACGGACGCCCGTTTGCGAACGTTCCCTACACCCTCTACAAGAACGGCAGCCAGGTCGATGAAGGCATCACCGATGACCTGGGACGTATCGCCATCGAGCATGCGGGCGGGACGCCGGGTTACATGATCGAGCTGGCGAACGGCGATAAATTCGATCTGAAGGCTTGGGAAAAGTTCGATCCCAGGGACAAGGCCTTGCACAGCGAGCAGGTGCAGTCGAACCAAGGGGCGCGCTCGTTCGATGGTTCGGCGGACGGGCGCTTGCATTCCTGAATTGGCAGCGAACTGAACAGGGGATCTCATGGGCTCTGAAAACTATCTGCGAACCGAGACGGTTCACATCGATGAAGTCAGCTGCAATGCGACCAGCACCATCCAGTGGTTTGCGGAGAACAAGAACAAGAAGGGAAACGCCAGCCATCCCATTACGCACAATAACAAGCTGAGCGTCCATATATGCGGAAAGGAGGGCTTCGCCGCCATCGCCAAGGACATTCAGGAAGCGAAAGGCAGCATCGACTTGGTGTGCTGGGGTTTCGATCCTGGAATGGAACTGGTACGCAATGGATACAACTGGCCGCGAGCGGAGACATATGGCGACCTATTGATTGCTGCGGGAAAGCGGGGCGTGCAGGTCCGGCTGTTGGTCTGGTACAGTCACAGCGGAGGATTCATACAAAAGCATATGCCGGGGCACACTCATGGGACAAGCCCCTGGCGCATTCAGGACAGCGATGTGGAAGTCCAGCAAATCAATGCCAAACGCAGTCTGCAACTGATACAGGAGCATGCCCGGAATAACCGTCACAAGAAAGAATGGAATCTCTCTGGCGACAGACTGGCGGCCATGGCCAGGGAGGAGTATTGCTGCAGTTGGTACAAAGCGGCATTTGCCGGCCGGCTGCAGGGAATCACCATTCGCAAGCGCGACGGCGATTCAAGCAGCATCGAAGACTCGCTTGGCCACGAGACGAGAAAACCCGATGCCGTCGAGAGCAACCTATTGACATACTGCGGAACCCACCATCAAAAGCCAATCCTGATCGACTTCGCTTACAACGACGGCAAGAAAGCGGTCGGTTACATCATGGGGCTAAATTCGCTGACTGACTACTGGGACACCCCCGAACATGGCGTCGAGAATCCGCTGCGCGAACAAGGCGCAGCCAAGACGAAGAAAGAGCATACGCAGGGCGTCGACGGCAATTTCGACTTCGAGACCTTGAAGCCCTACCGCGATTACGCTTGCCGCATTGATGGCGGTCGGGCACTCATACCGCTCCATGAGAATTTCGAGCGGGCATGGGCACGCGCGGGTGGGGACGTCAAGGCAAAGGCGTATGTGTGTGGCACCCCTCCCGCCGCCTTGTTGCGCAAAGCCGCACCCGATGACTCGACGGTGCAGATTGTCAGGACCCAGCCCGAAGAAGACGACTTTACGATCAAAGACATTTACTTCAACGCGACCCGTGTAGCCGCCGGAGGGACGGGCTATCTGTACATGGAAAACCAGTATTTCCAGTATCAGGACTGGGCCGAGCACTTACTGGCGGTACGAAAAAGAGTCATCGCTGGGTGGAAACGCAACTGCGCAAAGATCGGAAAGGGCATTGAGGACCTGCCGGTTATGCATGTGTTCGTGGTCATCCCAGCGCCTGAACGTGCAGAGATGGTTCCGCGTACGTACGACACCTTGGCAACCTTGGGACAGCAGGACGGCATGACCGGTCAGGTCAAGATGATTGAGGACGCGAATGAAAAAGAGAAGGCTAGGGCTCAGGGAACAGCGTCAAAGCAGCCGCTCTTGAGAAACGTTGCTGACAGGGTCGCAAGCGTGCCGCAAGCGTTAACGGACGTCATCCCAACTGCCAACAAGATCGACAAGCCGTCCGAGCAAATTCTCAAAGAGACGTTCGGTATGCGGGTATGCGTCGCCGTACTCAACGCCTGCGAATTCAACCAGGCGCGCCGCCAGTGGCGTTACCGTGAGATCTATATCCATTCCAAACTGCTGCTGGTCGACGACGGCTTTTTCACGCTCGGCAGTGCCAACCTGAACCAGCGCAGCATGGCGGTGGACAGCGAGATCAACCTGGCCACGAACGACTCGCGCCATGCGACTGTCCTGCGCAAAAAAATCTGGACGCAGCTCGCGACCGAAGGAAATAGCGGTGGAAGCGCTACACCACAGGAGATCGAGAAAACCTTCTTTGATTGGGTAACGCTGATGAACGAAAACAAGGATAAACAAAAGGCGCAGTCACCTGACCCGAAGAAGAAGCAGATGAAGGGCTTCATCGTCCCGCTGGACGATGGCCGAAGCTCGACCACACGCTACGCCTGAACCATGCGTACTTTTGCCGATTTCCCCCTACGGCGTTGCCGTGACTTGGCAACTTTACTGATGCTCCTCACTTTTCTGGTGGCCTGCCATATGGACAAGACCAAGGTTCCTCCTCACATGCAACCCCTGCCGTCGTTCGACCCGCACATCGCCTCGTTCGAATGCCAGACCGAGGCGAGCAAGGTGCCGCCGATCGACGCCCAGGCCGAGGATTGGTTCCTCGAGGCGCGTGCATTGGAAGATCGCACATTCTTCGTCGAAGACCCCGACTACAAGAAAATCGTCCAGCTGACTCGCCAGGCCGCCGAACGGCATCACTGGAAGGCAATGCTGAACCTGGCCAGCCTGTACTTGGAAAAGCACGATCCGCCGCGTGGCGCGACCGAGGCGGTGGTCCTGGTGTCCGAGGCCATGGAACTGGGCGTGCCTGCCGCTTATGACAGGATGGGTACCTATTACCTCAACGCCACGGGCGTGAATGGCGATCCCGACAGGGCCTACGCCTTTTTCCAGAAGGCGGCAGCAATGGGCAGCCCGCACGCGATGGCCTTCCTGGGCGAGAAAATGGACGCGGGAGCGGACAATCTGAAGCCGGGCTACTGGGGCAATATCCCGATTGCGATCAAGATGCTGGAATGCGCGCTGGCCCAGGGTTACGGTCCGGCCGCCGTCGAAATGAAGCCCATATACGAAGTACCCAGGGCGCCCGACGGAACCGAAAGCGGCAGGGAAACCCCGGCAACCCGTAACCATGTGATGCGTGCCCTGCACGAAGGCGTAAGAGGTGGCTGCGAGTACTGCGCAAGCAGATTGGCTATCGAGTTTGACCATCCAGACGAACTGGAAAACATGTTCGTGCCTTTCATCGATAAGGCACGCGGCCAGCGTTACGCCATGCTGCGCAACGCACTCGAGTTCAACCCCGACCGCCGCTTTCCGAACATCGACAAGATCCTGCCCCTGCCGCCGGAACCGCTGCCACCATGGGACGGCAAGCGCGAAAGCCTGCTCACGGCAGCCATGGCCGTCGTGCCAGTGCCGGAGGCTCCGGCACCGACCGAAGCCTCGCTCAGGAAGGGCCGCCACTTCCTCGACAGCGCCTATGCCTTCCGGCCTGTAGCGGAAACGACCGACGCGCTCCACGCGCCTTTCGCCAGCTACTGGCAACCTACAGCGCCAAAGGAATCCGCCGAGGTACGCGCCTTCCTGTCCACGATTCCAGCTGGCCTCTACAGCAGGGGCGAGGCATTCGAACAGCCGCGCTACCCGAGCGAGACGGGAAAGAGGACTATTCTCGGGATCGTTTGGCAGCGAGTGCTTACCGTCCACAACAACGGCGGCATGGTCGCGCCGCGCACGGCGCCCAGGTTGTCCCGGCAAGTCCCGCGCTTAGCCCCGCCCGTGGAATGTAGCGGGAACAAAGTTTGTCCGATCACGGGAACCTGGCAGCCATGGCTTGTACCTGGCCATCCGCTGGAACAGGAAGTCAATCAGGCGTGGCGGCAGCGCTGGCTGACCGCAGGACAAGCCTTCCCGGACCCCAAGCGCGACTGGATGCTGCCGCTGGAGAGCGCCGAGTTGAAATGGCACCTGCTGGAGGCGGATAAACCAACGGGGAAATGACTCGGGCTGATTATGTCGAAAGGTCGCGCTCGCTCAACTCCGTTGCTTTGGGCAGCGCACTGCGGCGGGCCGGCCATCAATTCGCATCGGGAGGTGATTGAACATGAAGCATGAGGGGCGTGGCGTAATTCGATTGAATGACAAGACGGACCACGGTGGCCAGGTTATTTCTGTTTCATCCGGCACTATCGTGATGGGTACTGAAGCAGCGCTTGCCGACGATCTCACCTATTGTCCCAAATGCAAAGGCAAGTTTCCTATCAAGCCGGACGCTGCCGGCGCCAAACACAAGGGCCGGCCGTATGCGTATGACAACGACCTCACGGCTTGCGGTGCAAAGTTGATTTCCTCGATATGAGGCCCAGTTTGAGATTCCAAGGACCTGAAGGCCGGAGCATCGCAACCCTTGCTTAGCCTGCGTAAGTGCTCGCCATGAGGTGGTATGGACTTTGGGGCTGATAAAGGTTTGAAAAACCATGTCAGCTATGGACTACCGAGAGCTTGAACTGCTCATCGTACTTCGTCATGAAAAACCCCAAAAGTTGGTGTCCAACTTTTGGGGTKCAGTTCATACCCACGCGGCTTTTTTCATCCAGCGAAAATCCGATGCTCAAATCGCCGCAGCAATCGCCTTCCCAACCTCGGTCGTATTCGCCGTCCCACCCAGGTCCGGCGTCTTCGGCCCCTGCGCCAGCACCAGCTCGATCGCCTTCATGATGGCATCGTTCGCGGCCTGGTAACGCTCATCGCCGTTGCCGAGGAATTCCAGCATCATCGCGCCGGACCAGATCATGCCGATCGGATTGGCGATGTTCTTGCCGTAGATGTCGGGCGCGGAACCGTGCACCGGCTCGAACAGCGAGGGGAAGCTGCGGTCCGGGTTCAGGTTGGCCGACGGTGCGATGCCGATGGTGCCGGTGCAGGCCGGGCCCAGGTCCGACAGGATGTCGCCGAACAGGTTGGAGGCGACCACGACGTCGAAGCGTTCCGGCGACAGCACGAAGCGGGCGCACAGGATGTCGATGTGGTACTTGTCCCACTTCACGTCCGGATAGGATTCGGCCATCGCTTCGACCCGCTGGTCCCAGTAGGGCATGCTGATCGAGATGCCGTTCGACTTGGTGGCCGAGGTCAGGTGTTTTTTCGGGCGGCTCTGGGCCAGGTCGAAGGCGTACTTCAGGATGCGGTCGGTGCCCTTGCGGGTGAACACGGCGTCCTGCACCACGAATTCGCGGTCGGTGCCTTCGAACATCTTGCCGCCCACGGACGAGTATTCGCCCTCGGTGTTTTCGCGTACCACATAAAAGTCGATGTCGCCGGGCTTGCGGTTGGCCAGCGGGCTCGGCACGCCGGGCATCAGGCGCACCGGGCGCAGGTTGACGTACTGGTCGAATTCGCGGCGGAACTTCAGCAGCGAGCCCCACAGGGAGATATGGTCGGGGACCAGGTTGGGCATGCCGGCGGCGCCGAAATAGATGGCGTCGAAGCCTTCGAGCTGCTGGCGCCAGTCGTCCGGCATCATCTGGCCGTGCTCGAGGTAGTAGTCGCAGTTGGCCCAGGCCATGGTCGTGAATTCGAGGTCGAGGCCGAAGCGGGCGGCGGCGGCTTCCAGCACGCGCAGGCCTTCCGGCATCACTTCGTTGCCGATGCCGTCGCCGGCAATGACTGCAATCTTCTGCTTTTTCATGGTGATTCCTTGAACATGGGTTGACGTTGGCTAACATCATATCGAATACGATCAGGCATATAATCGGTAGATTCGTGAATCGAAAAGACACGAAACGTAAATAATCTTGCCGATGCTTCCTCTTCCCATGCGCCCAGATCTCCATGCCAGCCGCTCCCTGCTGGAAGACCTCAAGCTGTTCTGTACCGTCGTCAGGAAGCACAGCTTTTCCGCGACGGCGGCCGAGCTCGGGGTCTCGAATGCCTTCGTCAGCAAGCGCATCGCGGTGCTGGAACAGACCCTCGGGGTGCGCCTGCTGCACCGGACCACGCGCACGCTGGCGCTGACCGACCACGGCACCGTGGTCCACCAGTGGGCGCTGCGGATCCAGGAAGACGTCGACCAGCTGGGCGAGGCCATCTCGCAGAAGGGGAGTACGCCGCGCGGGTTGCTGCGCATGTGTACCAGTTCCGGATTCGGGCGCAACCGCGTCGGCCAGGCTGTCTCCGCGCTGGCCCGCAAGTATCCCGAGCTGGAAGTCCAGCTCGAATTGCTGGACCGGACGGTCGACCTGATCGCCGAGGGCTTCCAGCTCGACATCCGGGTGGGACAGGTCCAGGAGCCGCACCTGATCGCGCGCCGCATCGCCAGGAACCAGCGCGTGCTGTGCGCCGCGCCGGCCTATCTCGAGCGCCACGGCATGCCGCGGCAGCTGGCCGAGCTGGCGCAGCACCAGTGCATCGTGATCCGCGAGCGCGACCAGGACTTCGGCCGCTGGAAGCTGAGCGGGCCGGCCGGCGAGGAAAGCGTGCGCGTCAAGGGGGCGCTCTCGACCAACAACGGCGAACTGGTGCACCAGTGGGCGATCGACGGCCACGGCATCATCCTGCGCTCGATCTGGGACGTCGGCCGCAGCCTGGACGACGGGCGCCTGGCGAGGGTGCTGCCGGACTACGCGCAGGAAGCCGACKTCTGGGCCATTTATCCGGCGCGGCTGGGAACGACGGCCAATGTGCGGGTCTGCATCGCCTTCCTGGAAGAGTGGTTCAACGAGGACTGAGCCGCTCTACAGGGCCTCGATCGCCACCACCACCCAGGCCAGCCCGCCATCCTCGCGCCGTCCGGCCGCCAGGCGCACTTGCGCCGGCAGCGCTTCGCCGCGGCTGTCCTGCAGGACGGTCTCGAAGGGAGAGGGCGACTTGGCGCGCGCACTGCGCCGCAGGCGCGCGCCGCCGTCCGTGAACAGCTTCAGCAAGGATTCGCCTTCCAGTTCCGCCTTCGGCCAGCCGAGCCAGGCCGCCAGCGCATCGTTGACGGACTCGCAGCGCAGGTCCGCATCCAGCAGGGCCATGCAACCGGCACTCAGCTCGAGCACCGCGCGGCAGCGCGCCCGTTCTTCGCGCAAGGACTGCTCGACCAGCTTTTGCGCGGTGTTCTCCATGCTGATGCCGACGAACTTGATGACTCTTCCGTCGAACTCGCGCACCGGCGTGGCGCGGGAGCTGATCCAGCGGACGGTGCCGTCGGGCTGGATCAGGCGGAAATCGAATTCGTGCGGGCTGCCGAGACGGATCGACTCCTCGTAGATCCGCTGCATCATCGGGATGTCGTCCGGGTGCACGTGCGTATAGAAGGTTTCGTTGCTCTCGACCTGCCAGCCGTAGACCGACTCCACGTTCGACGAGTACTTGACGTCGTCGGTGATGAGGTCCCATTCCCAGGTCACGATGCGGGCACCTTCCTGGGCCAGCTTCATGCGCGCTTCGTTGGCCACCACCTCGGCGGTGTAGCGGCGGCGCACGTCGGTCATCGGCAGGTCGACCGTCGTCGCGCTTTCCATTTCGTGCTGCGCCTGTTCGCCGTAGCGCAGCCAGACCCAGTTCACGCCCAGGAAGGCGGCCAGCTTGCGCAGCTTCTCGTAATCGATCTCGCCGCCTTTGGTCCACTTGTGCACCGCCGGTCGGGACACGCCTAACACAGTCGCGACTGCCTGCAAGGTCAGGTTCTTATGTTCAAGCAGCTCCTTGAGGCGGAACGCAAAACTGTTTTCTGTCATAAATCGATCCAAGTTGGCGGTATGGCAAGGTGCCGTTCGAAAGTATAGCTCAGCGACCCGGTGCGTAAAAAACTCGCAAATTCTGCTTGTACACGGCTCGCAAATTCCCTAGAATGAATTCGTAAACCATAGTTTTACCGTAAACCAGTAGTTTACATGACTCCGCAGATGAGTGCCAGTACTGGACCAGACATGCGGAACAAATAAATAATCCATGTGCGAGCGCACAGGAGGAGACAGTATGAAAAACACCTCGCTACGCAGCGACGGGTTTCTGACCGGCTGCACCATCGCGGCCGTGCTGGTGACCGTCGTCGCCCTCGCGGAATGGCCTGCCCAGGCAGCCGCCACCGCTTCCCACCTCTTCGAATGGTCGACGCGTTCCTTCGGGGCGCTGGTCCAGGTACTCGCCTTCGGCTGCGTGCTGGCCTGCCTGGCCCTCGCGTTCAGCAAGTACGGCAACGTGCGGCTCGGCGAAGACAAGCCGGAATATTCGACCCTCTCCTGGATCTTCATGTTCATCTGCGCCGGCATGGGTTCGTCCACCATGTACTGGGGCGTGATGGAGTGGGTCTACTACTACCAGACGCCGGGCCTGAACATCGCCAGCGGCAGCCGCGACGCGCTGGAGTACAGCATCAGCTACTCCTTCTTCCACTGGGGCCTGAGCGCCTGGGCGATCTATGCTCTGCCGTCCCTGGCCATGGCCTACCACTTCCACGTCCGCAAGAACAAGGGCTTGAACCTGGCGTCCATCGTCGAGGCCATCACGGGCTTCCGCGCTTCCGGCCCGGTCGGGCGGGTGGTCGACCTGATCTTCCTGCTGACGATGTTCGGCGCACTCACCGTCTCGATCGCGCTGACCGCATCGACCCTGACGCGCGGCCTGGCCAGCCTGACCGGCGTGCCCGATACCTTCACCACCCAGCTGGTCATCATCGTCGGCGTGTCGATCCTGTTCTCGCTGAGCGCCTACGTGGGCATCGACGGCGGCATGCAGAGCCTGAGCCATATGGTCTGCTGGGGCGCGCTGCTGCTGGCCGCGGTGGTGTTCGTGATCGGTCCGACCCAGTTCACCGGTAATAACATCGTGAACGGTTTGGGGCGCATGCTGCAGGACTATGTGCACATGAGCCTCTTCACCGACCCGGCCGGCGACGGTTCCTTCAGCCGCAGCTGGACCGTGTTCTACTGGCTCTGGTGGGTCTCGTATTCGCCCGGCGTCGCGATGTTCGTCGCCCGCGTGTCGAAGGGCCGCAAGATCCGCGAAGTGATCATGGCCCTCCTGCTGGGCGGCAGCGTCGGATGCTGGTTCTTCTTCGGCGCCCTCGAAAGCTACAGCATGCACCAGTTCCTGTCGGGCGCCATCGACGTCCCGCGCATCCTGAAGGAACACGGCGGCGAGGAGGCGGTCCAGATTCTGCTGAACGCCATGCCGGCCGGTCAGTTCTTCCTCGGCGTCTACCTGGCCATCATGGTCGTCTTCCTGGCCGCCCACGTCGACGCCGTCGCCTACGCAGTGGCCGCCACCACCACCCGCAACCTGCGCGAAGGCGAGGATCCGACGCCGACCAGCCGCGTGTTCTGGTGCGTGATGCTGACCCTGGTGCCGCTGGCCATGCTGTTCACCAAGGCATCGCTGGAGACCATGAAGACCGCCGTGGTGCTGACCGCGATTCCCTTCCTGGCCATCCTCGCCGTGAAGCTGTTCGGCCTGTTCCGCTGGCTGAGCCAGGACTACGGCAATATACCGGCCCACCTGATCGAGTCGTCCACGATGCCGCCGCCGCATGCGAAGCCTGCATCGCCGGACCGGGACGCCGGCAGCAAGCAGGCCGCGATCGCGGAGTGAGTTCCCCGGCACCGTCGCCCCGCACCCGGCACGTCGAATTCTTTTTATATTTTTTTACCGTTATGTTAACCAACGGTTATCTGTTAAATGTGAGGATACAATGAATCAAACCGTCAAGCTGCCGGCCGACTTCTGCGCCGATACCGAAAACGCCTGGACGCTGCCGGCGTCCTGCTACACCGACCCTGCCGTCTTCGAGTACGAGAAGGAAAAGATCTTCGCCCACAGCTGGATCTGCGTCGCCCACCGCAGCGAGCTGGCGGAGAAGAACGACTACATTACCCGCGAGGTGATCGGCGAGAACATCGTGGTGCTGCGCGACCGCGACGGCGTGCTGCGCGCTTTCTACAACGTCTGCCCGCACCGCGGCCACCAGCTGCTGAGCGGCAGCGGCCGGGCGCGCAACGTGATCACCTGTCCGTATCACGCCTGGACCTTCAAGCTGGACGGCGAGCTGGCCCATGCGCGTAACTGCGACAACGTGCCGAACTTCGACAAGGACAAGTCCAGCCTGGTGCCGGTCAAGGTCGAAGAGTATGCCGGCTTCGTCTTCATCAACATGGATCCCGAGGCCGGCACGGTGGAACAGCAGCTGCCCGGCCTGGAAAGCCGTCTGCGCGCCGCCTGCCCGGTGATCGACCAGCTGCAGCTGGGCGCCCGCTTCGTCACCGAGACGGCGGCCAACTGGAAGAGCATCGTCGACAACTACATGGAGTGCTATCACTGCGGACCGGCCCACCCGGGCTTTTCCGACTCCGTGCAGGTCGACAAATACGTCCACACCCTGCACGGTAACTGGACCCTGCAGTTCGGTCTGGCCAAGTCCTCGGAAAAATCGTTCAAGCTCGACCCGTCGATCAAGGACCCGAGCTTCGCCGGCTTCTGGGCCTGGCCCTGCACCATGTTCAACGTGCCGCCGGGCGCCGACTTCATGACCGTCATCTACGAGCTGCCGGTCAGCGCCGAAGTCACGCTGCAGCACTACGACATTTACTTCCTCAACAAGGAGCTGACCGAGGAGCAGGCCAAGCTGGTCGAGTGGTACCGCAACGTGTTCCGCCCGGAAGACCTGAACCTGGTCGAAAGCGTGCAGCGCGGCCTGAAGTCGCGCGGCTACCGCGGCCAGGGCCGCATCATGGTCGACCGCGAACGCAGCGGCATCAGCGAACACGGCATCGTCCACTTCCACCGCAAGATGGCGAACGAGTACGGCGATGAGTGAGCGCGGCCACCTGGAAGGCGCGCCGCGCCTGAACGACGAGACCCTGTTCCGCCGGCAGGCCTGCATCGGCGGGGAATGGCGCGACGCGGTCAATGGCACCACCGTGCAGGTATTCGATCCGGCCGGCGCCGGCCGCATCGGATGCGTGCCCTGCATGGGCGAGGCCGAGACGGTGGCGGCCATCGAAGCCGCCCACGCCGCCCTGCCGGCCTGGCGCGCCCGCACCGCCAGGGAACGCGCGGCGCTGCTGCGCGCATGGTACGAGCTGGTCCTGCGGCATGAAGACGACCTGGCCGCCATCATGACCTGGGAGCAGGGCAAGCCGCTGCACGAGGCGCGCGGCGAGATCCGCTACGCCGCTTCCTTCATCGAATGGTTTGCCGAGGAAGGCAAGCGGGTGTACGGCGATGTGATCCCCTCGCCGAGTGCCGACAAGCGCCTGCTGGTGGTGCGCGAACCGATCGGCGTCTGCGCCGCCATCACGCCGTGGAACTTCCCGGCCGCGATGATCGCCCGCAAGGCCGGGCCGGCGCTGGCCGCCGGCTGCACCATGGTCGTCAAGCCCGCCAACGAGACGCCGTTCAGCGCGCTGGCGCTGGCCGAACTCGCGCTGCGGGCCGGCATTCCAGCCGGCGTGCTGAACGTCGTCACCGGCGATGCCGTCGCCATCGGCAGCCAGCTCACCGGCCACCCGCTGGTGCGCAAGCTGTCCTTCACCGGCTCGACGCCGGTCGGGCGCCTCTTGGCGCAGCAATGCGCCGCCACCGTCAAGAAGGTCTCGCTCGAACTGGGCGGCAATGCACCCTTCATCGTGTTCGAGGATGCCGACATCGACGCCGCCGTCGACGGCGCGCTGCAGGCCAAGTACCGCAACGCCGGCCAGACCTGCGTCTGCGTCAACCGCCTCTACGTGCACGACGCCGTCTACGAACGCTTCGTCGAGCGCTTCTCGGCCAGGGTCGCGCAGCTGCGCGTCGGGAGCGGCTTCGACGCCGCGTCCGAGATCGGCCCGCTCATCAGCGGCAAGGCGATCGACAAGGTGGCCGAGCTGGTGGCCGATGCGGTCGGCAAGGGCGCCCGGGTGGCGGTCGGCGGCGCCATGCATGCCGCCGGCCCCGGCTTCTATGCGCCGACGGTGCTGACGGAAGTCGCGCCCGGCATGCGCATCCTCGACGAGGAGGTGTTCGGACCGGTGGCGCCGATCGTGCGCTTCCGTTCCGAGGACGAGGTCGTGCGCATGGCCAACGACACCATCTACGGGCTCGCCGCCTACTTCTACAGCCGGGACATCGGCCGCGCCTGGCGCGTGGCGGAGCAGCTCGAGTACGGCATGGTCGGCATCAACACCGGCCTGATCTCGAACGAAGTCGCGCCCTTCGGCGGCGTGAAGCAGTCGGGGCTCGGCCGCGAAGGCTCGCGCTACGGCATCGAAGACTATATGGAAATGAAGTACCTCTGCATGGCCGTCCAGGCGTAGCGGAGGAAAGACGAGATCGCAGCAATGGAAAATTCATATCGGACCATCCCGGTCAGGGTGGCGCGTGTCGACACCGTCACCCCGCTGATCAAGCGTTTCACCCTCGAAGCCGCCGACGGCGGCACGCTGCCCGCGTTCACCGGCGGCAGCCACGTCATCGTGCAGATGCGTGACGGCGACCGGCGCTACAGCAATGCCTATTCGCTGATGAGTTCACCGGAAGCCCTGGGCGCCTACCAGATCGGGGTGCGCCGCGAGACGCCGTCGAAAGGCGGCTCGGCCTTCCTTCACGACCGCGTGAAGGAGGGCGACCTGCTCGACATCACCACGCCGAACAATCTGTTCGCGCTGTCGGACGAGGCGCAGCATCACGTGCTGATCGCGGGCGGCATCGGCATCACGCCCTTCATGTCGCAGATGCACGAGCTGCGCCGGCGCGGCGGCTCCCACGAGCTGCACTACGCCTTCCGCGGGCCCGAGCATGGCGCCTTCAGCGAGGAGCTGGAAGAACTGGCCGGACAGTCCTCGGGCAAGGTCCGCTTCTACGTCGACCGCCTCGGCCAGCAGCTCGACCTGGGCGGCCTGTTCGGCGGCCTGGCCGAAGGCGCGCACGTCTACGTCTGCGGCCCGGCAGGGCTGATCGAGGCGGTGCGCAAGGCGGCGCAGGCGGCCGGTGTCGATCCCGGACGCGTGCACTGGGAGCAGTTTGCCGCCACCGCTTCCGCGAACGACGGTGCTTTCACGGTGGTGCTGGCGAAGTCCGGCAAGACCGTCGAAGTGGGCGCCGGCGAATCGATCCTGAAGGCGATCGAACGGGACAACGCCGTGCAGGTGGAATGCCTGTGCCGCGAAGGCGTGTGCGGGACCTGCGAGACCCGCATCCTCGAAGGCGAAGCCGAACACCTCGACCAATACCTCAGCAATGCCGAAAAGGACGCCCAGCAGACCATGATGATCTGCGTGTCGCGCGCCCGGAGCGGCAAGCTGGTGCTGGACCTGTAATTCCCAAGAGAGCGCTAGCGAGATAGAACAGCGCGCCATGGAGGAGACAATGATGAAAGATGCAGGTTCGTGGAAGCGGGCAGCCGTCGTGTGCCTGGGCGCAGGCATGCTGATGCCGCTGGCGCCGTTGGCGGCGGCCGCCGAGTCGGGCGTGACGGTGTATGGCGTGATCAGCTCGGCGCTGCGATATACCTCGAACATCGACGGCAAAGGCGGCAACAAGACCGAAGTGGTGGCCAGCGGGATCGGCGGCAGCCGCCTGGGCATCTCCGGCACCGAAGACCTCGGCGGCGGCAACAAGGCCATCTTCCAGCTCGAGAGCGGCTTCGGCACCGATACCGGCCAGCCGGAATACGGCATCCTGTTCGGCAGGCAGGCCTTCGTGGGCCTGAGCGGTTCCTGGGGCAGCCTGACCTTCGGCCGCCAGTACAACGCCGTGAACAACGTGGGCTGGTCCTTCAATCCGCTCGACCAGAGCTGGGGCAACTACTGGTCCGATCCCTACTACACGGGCGGCGACATCTTCATGCAGGGCTACCGCATCGACAACAGCGTCATCTACAAGCGCACCGTCGGCCCGGTCAGCCTGCAGCTCGACTACGGGGCGGGCGAGCAGACGGGCGGCGCTACGCGCGGCTCGACCTTCGGCGGCGGCATCATGTATTCGAAGGATGGCCTCGGGCTGGGCGCAGCCTACGACGAGCGCCGCGCGTCATCCAGCGACGGCAACACGGTCGGCAACTACACCCTGGGCGCGTCCTGGGCCGCCGGCAAGGCGACCACCTATATCGGCCGGATGGGGCGCCACGAAAGCGCCGGCGATGCGCGCTTTGTCATCTCCTTCATCGGCCTGGGCTACCAGATCACGCCGGCCCTGCACCTGTCGGGCGCCTTTTACCGCTACGTCCAGAGCGGCGGCGTGACGACCCAGTTCCAGGCGGCGCCGATCCTTCTCGGCAGCGGGCGCACGAATGTGTTCGCCGCCGTGGCCGACTATGCGCTGTCCAGGCGCACCAGCCTGTTCCTRGAAGCGGATGTGAACGATGCGCACGACGGCGCGGTGGGCCGAGAGACCGAATACTGGGGCTCGGGACCGGTCCTTGGCATCGGCCACGCGGCCCGCAAGGGCGTGATGGTTGGCTTGCGCCACCAGTTCTAGCGCCTGGCCTCAGGCCTGGGCCGCGACCCAGGCCGCGATGCCTTTCACGCTGCGGAAATCCGCCACCGAGCGGCAGGCGATCTGCGGATGCCGTTCGCGCAGCATGCGCGACAGCGCGCCGCCGGGACCCAGTTCCAGGGCGACGTCGATGCGTGCCTCGAGCAGGGCGTCCAGRCACTCGGTCCAGCGGATCGTGGTCGCCGTCTGCAGCGCCAGCAGCTCGGCCGCCTGGGCGGCGTCGTGCACGGTGGACGCGTTCACGCCCGCCAGCAGCGGCAGGGCAGGGGCTGCGGCATCGTCCCGCAGCAGGCTGCGCAGCGGATCGACTGCGCTCGCCAGCAGGCTGGTATGCGACGCGACCGTGATCGGCAAAGGTTTATACGTGGCGCCCATCGAAGGCGCGAGCGCCGCCAGCCGGTCCAGGTTGGCGCGCAGGCCGCCGGCGACCAGGGCGCCGGGCGTGTCGATGGCCGCTTCGCAGCCGGCTTGCGCCACGAGGTCCAGGGCGGCCCGGGAGGCGATGCCGGACACCGCCGCCATGCCCTGTTCGCCGGCGCTCGCCGCCGCTTCGCTCATGATCGCGGCGCGCCGCGAGGCGATGGCGACCGCCCGCTCCAGCGGCAGGGCGCCGGCCACCGCATAGGCGCTGATTTCGCCGACGCTGTAGCCGGTCACCAGGGCAGGACGCGGCAGGCGTTCGGCCAGCATGGTCCAGGCCATCAGGGTGGCGGCCACCACCAGCGGCTGCGCGCAGCGGTTGTCGAACATGGCCGAGGGATGGGCGAGCAGCGCCGGCAGCGGGGTCTGCGCCACCGGACCGTCCGCATCGCGCAGCCAGCCTTCGGCCTGGCCGAAGGCTGTCGGATCGCCGCTTGCGAGGTCGAACATCGCCGGGCTTTGCGCGCCCTGACCGGGGCACAGGATGGCCAGCCGCATCGTCAGGGCACTCCCTCGGTAGCCAGGGAGTGCACGAAACAGGTCGCGGCCAGCAGGTCGGCCGCGCCGCCGGGCGACAGCCGGTGCGCGACGAAGCGGCGGTGCGCCGCCACGGCGTCCCGCTCCCAGTCGTCGGCCGCGGTGCCGCCGCGCTCCAGGAAACGCAGCGAGGTATCGCGCACGACGCGCGCCCCTTCCGCGCCGCCGCGGTGGTACACGTTCGTATCGGACAGCTCGGCCATCAGCTTGAACAGGGTGTCGATGCGGGCGCAGCGCAGGCCGCGTCCGGCCGCCAGCGTACGGCGCAGGGTGGGCAGGGCCAGTTCGAAAATCGCGGGGAAACCGGTCGCCGCCTGTTCGCGCGCGCCCGGCGCCGCATGACGGCTGCGGACCAGCGCACCGTTCGATGCGGCAGGGCCCCGGTGGCCGGCCAGCGCTTCACCCCAGCAGTCCGCCAGCGTGGCGCGCAGCACCTCCGGCTGCCAGGACGAGGACGCCGCACGCCCGGCCGCCGCGCACAGCAGGCCGAGCGAAAAGATCGCCCCGCGATGCGTGTTGATGCCGCCGGTGGCAAGCAGCATGCGCCGCTCCGCTTCGATGCCCAGCCGGCGCAGGGTCTCGAATCCGCTTCGCCTGGTGCCGGCCAGCGCGATGTCGAGGAAGTAGCGGCGCAGCGAGAACAGGCTGCGTACGAAGGTCGAGGCATCCATGTCGTCGTGGCTGCCGGTATCCACCAGCGACACCAGGCCGGGCTTGGGATACAGCGCGAGTTCCTGGTACAGGCTGCGCACCGCGTGGCGCGCGACGATGGCGCCGGCCGCGGCGGCATCGTCGGCATCGGCGGCCGCGTGGCCGCGCTCGCGCAGGCAGGCCTCAGCCATGACGGCCACCGTCCGTGCCGAACTGGGCGAGCAGGGCGTCGCGTCGCAGCAGCGCCACGGAATTTAGGTGCTTGGCCAGCACGCGATCGAGTTTGCCGGCCTCCTGCGTGTCAGTGCCCAGCCATTCTTTCCAGGACACCGCATGACCGAAGGGGAATTCGATCTCGCCGTCCAGCGGCAGGCTTTGCGCATGGCGCGCCAGCAGCGCCAGGCCGGTCTCGAGCTGGGCCTCGTCGAGGGGACGCAGCAGCAGGTCGATGTCCGAACCGGCGCCGAGATAGCAATCGCCGGTCAGCGTCTGCATCGCCATCGAGCCGAACACCCGGCAGTCCACGCCCGCGGCGCGCAGTGCGATGCGCAGCTTGCGCAGGCCTGGCTGCCAGGCGGCCGGCGCCTCGGCTTCGTCCAGCGCCAGCGCGCCCCGCGTTGCCGCGACTTCGCTGCGTTCGACGGCAAAGCCGAGCCTGACCTTCCGGCCGCTGTGCGGATCGGGCGGGGCGGGAATGCCCAGGCAGAGCAGGCCGGGCGGCGTGTCCGGCTCGAGCCGGCGCACCACGGCCGGCAAGCCGCGCGCCTGCCAGCCGAGGGCCAGCTCGCGCGCCGCGCCGTCCAGGCCGCCCAGGGCCGACGCCCAGCCCTGCGGCGTCAGCCAGACCAGGTCATGCCGCCTGTACATCGGATCCCGTGCGTACCGCCTGCGCGACCGCGAAGGCCAGCCTGCGGCCGCCGCGTTCCAGCCCGAGTTCGGCGCGGCGGTCTCCAGGTCCCGCCTGGGCCAGCGCATCCTCCAGCGCCGCCGCCAGGTTCTCGTGCCAGATCCCGGCCACGCCGCCCATGCGCAGGTAGTTTTCCGCACCGGGCGCGAACACCGGGTTGTCCTGGGCCAGCGCTTCCAGCCGTTCGAGCGGCACCTTGGTGATGCGCGCCATGGCCGGCAGGCCCATCACGCGGATGGTGGCTTCGGGCAGGGCATAGCAGGCATCGGCGATCAGGCCGCTGGTGATGAAGCCGCCCGACAGCGCCTGGTCGTACACCAGGCCGACGATGCGGTGGCCGCTCCGCCGCGCCAGCTCGACGCATTTGCCCAGGTGGGCCATGTAGCTGTTAATGCCCAACATCTCGTCGCGGCGGCGCAGGCGCTGGCCTTCGGTGTCGACCAGGATCACGATCGCCCGGCCGGGATGGCGCCTGACCGTGTCGAGGATGGCACTGGCCTGCGCCAGCGCGATCTCGACGCCGATCGGCGTGTGCCCGGTGGTGCCGATCACGGTCACCGTCTTTCCGTCCACCTGGGCTTCGCCGCTCAGGAAGCAGTCGCCTTCGACGATGCGGTGGCCCTGCGGGAACAGGGCGTCCGCCACTTGTTGCCAGTTCATGGTGCGGCTCCTTCACGGTGGCCATCGGCCAGTTCGCGGAATGCGTCGATTTCCAGCAGCGGCACCGATTGCGGCTCGCCGATGCCGAGGTCTTCCCAGATCTCCAGTGGATCGTCGAGCTTGCCGAAGCGATCGAGGCGGCTGCCGAGCATGCGCTGCTCGGCTTCCAGCGCTTCGAGCGTCAGCCCGGTCCCCGCGCCGCGCGCCGCATCGGCCAGCCGCAGCGCCGCATCGCGGAAGGCCGCGACGTCGTCGGCCACGATGGCCTGGGCGTCGCCGATCAGGTAGCGGTGCTTGCCGCCGGTGACGCGCCAGACCAGGGCGCGGTCGCGGGCGTCGAATTCCTCGACGCCGCCGGCGGTCTCGATGACTTCCGGGCCCGACATCGCCAGCCGGCTTTCTTCGGAGATGACGACACCGTTGGTGCAGCGGGCCACGATGCCCATGCCGCCGAAGCAGCCGTTCGAGCCGCCCACCAGGGCGATCACCGGAATACCGGCGGCGCGGGTGTCGAGCACGGCGCGCATGACTTCCGATACGGCGATCAGGCCGGCGTTCGCTTCGTGCAGGCGCACGCCGCCGGTCTCCAGCAGCAGCAGCACGGCGCCGGCGCTTTCGTCGACGGCGCGGCGCAGCATGCCCACCAGCTTGGCGCCATGGACTTCGCCGACCGCGCCGCCCATGAAGCCGCCTTCCTGGGCGGCGATGAACACCTGTCTGCCCTGGATACTGCCCTTGCCGACCACCACGCCATCGTCGAAGGACACCGGCGCATCGAGCTGGTGCAGGTGAGGACTCACCACGCGCAGCTGCGGCGGCAGGAATTCCGTAAAGCTGCCTTCATCCAGCATGCCGGCGATGCGCTGGCGCGCGGTGGCTTCCTGGTAGCTGCTCATGAGGCCTCTCCTGTGATGGATTCGGCCGCCTGGTCGAGCCGCAGGCTGACCACCGCCGGGGTCGCGCCCATGTCGTTGATGGACACGCGCACGTCGGCCAGCTGCCAGCGCTGGTGGAAGTCACGCACCACCGCTTCCCAGATCGGACCGAAGCCGTGGGCGGCGGTGCTGATCTCGATCGCGCAGGCGCCGTCCAGCGGCTGGCGCTCGATCAGGATCTCCAGGTTGCCGGAGCCGACCACGCCCACCAGGCGGGCACCAATGATCCGGCGTTGGCCGCCGTTGAAATTGAATCGTAGGGTTTCCATGATTACCAGTTCCTGAACTGTTTGGGCGGCTTGTACAGGCCGTGGGATGCCCGCACCAGGTCTTTCATGTTCCTGGCCGCCAGCAGGTCGCGCGTGGCGAGCCGCTTGTCGATGCCGAGGTCCTCGGGACGCTGGACGATGCCGCGGTCGCGCAGGTTTTCCACCATGCGCCGGTCGCGCGCCAGCCCGACCGGCGTGTAGCCGGCCACGCCGCGGATCGCCTGTTCGCGCTCCTCGTCGGTACGGCACAGCAGCAGGTTGGCGATGCCTTCTTCCGTCAGGATGTGGGTGACGTCGTCGCCGTAGATCATCACCGGCGGGATCGCCATCCTGGCCTGCTCGGCCAGCTGCCAGGCATCGAGGGTTTCGACGAAGGCCGGCTGCATGTGCTCGCGGAAGGTCTCGACCATCTGCACCACCAGCTTTCGGCCACGCGGGATGGCTGGCGTGCCGCGCCGCGCCTGTTCGCCGGCCTTCAGCCAGGCCGGGCTGGCGTGGCGGCGGCCGCGCGCGTCGGCACCCATGTTCGGCGCGCCGCCGAAGCCGGAGATGCGGCCCAGGGTCGCCGTCGACGAGTTGCCCTGCAGGTCGATCTGCAGGGTCGAGCCGATGAACATGTCGCAGGCGTAGTGACCGGCCACCTGGGAGAAGGCGCGGTTGCTGCGCATGCTGCCGTCCGGGCCGACGAAGAACACGTCGGGACGCGAGCGCACATAGTCTTCCATGCCGAGCTCGGAGCCGAAGGAGTGCACGGTCTCGACGAAGCCGGCCTCGATCGCGGGAATCAGGGCCGGGTGCGGGTTCAGCGCCCAGTTGCGGCCGATCTTGCCCTTCAGGCCCAGCGAGGCCGCATAGGTCGGCAGCAGCAGTTCGATGGCGGCGGTGTCGAAGCCGATGCCGTGGTTCAGGCGCTCGACCTGGTACTCGGCATAGATGCCCTTGATGGCCATCATCGCCATCAGGACCTGGATCTCGGAGATCAATGCCGGGTCGCGCGTGAACAGCGGCTCGATGTAGTGCGGGGTCGGCGCCGCCACCGCGAAGTCGACCCAGTCGGCCGGGATGTCGACGCGCGGCAGCACGTCGACGATCTCGTTCACCTGGGCGATCACGATGCCGCTCTTGAAGGCCGTGGCTTCGACGATGGCCGGCGTGTCCTCGGTGTTCGGGCCGGTGTACAGGTTGCCGTGGCGGTCGGCCGCCTGGGCCGCCACCAGCGCCACCTGCGGCGTCAGGTCGATGAAGTAGCGGCCGAACAGCTCCAGGTAGGTATGGATCGCGCCGATGTTGATCTTCCCGTTTGAAACCAGCTTGGCGAGGCGGCCGGCCTGCGGTCCGGAAAACGAGAAGTCGACGCGCGCGGCGATGCCCTTGTCGAACACGTCCAGGTGTTCCGGCAGGGCCAGCACCGATTGCAGCATGTGCAGGCCGTTGACCCGGCCGGGGTCGAGCGCGGCCAGGGTCCTGGCCAGGAAGTCGGCCTGCTTCTGGTTGTTCCCTTCCAGGCACACGCGGTCGCCGCATTCGATCACCTGGTGCAGCAGCTCGCGCGCCAGGCCGGTGTCGACGATCTTGCCCCGCAGCCCGGCGCCCAGCTGCCCGCGCGCCCGCGCCAGGCGCCGCTCGCGGTTGGCGCGCTGGCGGTCCCAGCTTCTTTCCTTGTTACCCATCTAGCGCGCTCCCATGATCATGTCGGGCAGGGTGGTCGAGATCTGCGGGAACACGCACAGCAGGATCACCGCCACGAACATCAGCACCACGAAGGGCATCACACCCCAGATCACGTCGGACAGCGGGATGTCGGGCGCGATGTTCTTGATGACGAAGATGTTCAGGCCCACCGGCGGGTGGATCAGGCCCATCTCCATCACGATGGTCATCACCACGCCGAACCAGATCAGGTCGAAGCCGGCTTCGCGCAGCGGCGGCAGGATGATGGGCGCGGTCATCAGGATGATCGATACCGGCGGCAGGAAGAAGCCGAACACGATCACCATCAGCAGGATCACCGACAACAGCACCCATTTCGACAGGTGCAGCCCGACCACCCACTGCGCCGCCGACTGGCTGATGTGCAGGTAGCTCATCACGTAGGAGTAGAGCAGGGACATGCCGATGATCATGAGGAGCATGGTCGACTCCTTGATCGTCGAACTCAGGATCGGCCCGAGTTCCTTCGGCCGCCAGATGCCGTACACGACGGCCATCAGCACGATGGCCAGCAGGGCGCCCAGGCCGGCGGTTTCCGACGGCGTCGCATAGCCGCCGTACAGCGCGATCATCACGCCGGTCAGCAGCACCAGGAAGGGCAGCACGCGCGGCAGCATCTCGACCTTCTCCGCCAGCGTGTAGGTGTGGGCGTCCAGGTAGGCCGACTTCTCGCCGCCGCGCTGGTAGAGCTCATGGGCCAGGCGGTATTCCTTGCGCGCCCGGTGCACGGCATAGCCGGCGAACAGCAGGACCAGCATCAGGCCGGGGCCGATACCGGCCAGGAACAGGCGGCCCAGCGACTGCTCGGCGGCCACCGCGTACAGGATCATCGTGATCGACGGCGGCAGCAGGATCCCGAGGGTGCCGCCGGCGGCGATGATGCCGGCCGCGAAACCGGGCGAATAGCCGCGCTTGCGCATTTCCGGAATGCCGGCCGAGCCGATCGCCGAGCAGGTGGCGGGCGAGGAGCCGGCCATGGCGGCGAACAGCGCGCAGGCGAACACGTTGGCGATGCCGAGGCCGCCGGGCACCTTGTTCAGCCAGGCGTGGATGGCCGAGTACAGGTCGCGCCCGGCCGGCGACTTGCCGATCGCCGCGCCCTTCATGATGAAGAGCGGGATCGACAGCAGCGTGATCGATGCCATTTCCTCGTACACGTTCTGGGTGATCGTGTCGAGCGAGGAAGCCGGCATGAAGAAATACATGAACACGGTGGCGACCGCGCCCAGCGCGAAGGCGATCGGCATGCCCGAAAACATGACGACGAGCGTGGCGGCGGCGTAGCCGACGCCGAGGGAAAGTGCGCTCATGGGTTTATTCCTTTTCGGTGAGGCGGCCGATCAGCTGGACCAGGATCTGCAGCGTCAGCAAGGTCATCCCGAACGCCATCAGCGAGTACGGGATCCACAGCGGCGGCGCCAAGGTCGACGAGGTGGTCTGGCCTTCGACCAGGGCTTCGTGGAACAGGGTCCACGATTTCCAGGAAAAGAAGGCGCAGAACAGGAAGGACAGCAGGTCCACCAGGATCAGGCGGACCCGGTTCACCCTCGCCGGCAGCAGGCCGGCCAGCGCTTCGATGCCGATGTGACCGCGGAAGGACTGCACGTAGGCGGCGCAGAAGAAAGTGGCGCCGACCAGCATGAAGACCGCGGCCTCGTCCTGCCAGTCGGTGGCGACCTTGAAGAAGTAGCGCATCACCACCGAGTAGCTCAGCACCAGCGCGGTGAGGATCATGGCAAGCATGGAGATCACCAGCAGCAGGTGGTTGACCCTGTTGAGGAACACCGCCAGGGTGGCCACCCCGCGGTGCGAGGGCAGCGCAGGTGCTTGCGGCGCCTGGGCCTCGTAACCGTGGGCACTCATCACTTCACCTGTTCGGCGAGCTGCAGCAGCTTGGCGGTGTTGGGGTTCTTGGCGGCGAAGTCCTTCCAGGCGGTACGGCGGGCGATGTCCTGCCATTTCTTGACGGTGGCGTCGCTCAGGTCGACGGTCTTGGCGCCGGCCTTGGCGAACACCTTGGCCACTTCTTCATCGTCTTCCTTGGCGGCCTTCAGCGCGAAGGCTTCCATGTCGGCGCCGACCTGCAGGATGACGGCCTGCTGTTCCTTGCTCAGGCGGTCGAAGGCGGCCTTCGACATCATCAGCGGCTCCAGCATGAACCAGTAGGACTTGCCGCGGCCGGTGGTGAGCGCCTTCGATACTTCTTCCAGGCGGAACGAGATCAGCGAGGTCGAGGAGGTCAGTGCCGCATCCATGGCGCCGGTCTGCATGCCGGCATAGATTTCGTTCGACGGCAGGGTCACGACGGCGGCGCCGGCTTCCTTCAGGATCAGGTCCATCTCGCGCGAGCCGCCGCGGATCTTCATGCCCTTCGCGTCTTCCGGCTCGACGATCGGCTTGCCGCGCGATGCCATGCCGCCGGCCTGCCAGATCCAGCTGACCATCACCACGCCCTTGTCGGCGAGGATCTTCGTGAGTTCCTTGCCGACCGCGGCATTTTTCCATGCGGCGCTCTGCTCGTAGGAGGTCACCAGGCCGGGCATCAGGCCGATATTGGTCTCGGGGACCTCGCCGCCGGCGTACGACAGCGGCACCAGCGACATGTCGAGCGCGCCCTTGCGCATCGCGGAGAACTGGGCATTGGTCTTCATCAGCGACGAGCCGGGGTAGATCTCGAACTTGACGCTGCCCTTGGTGCGTTTTTCGACCTCGGCGGCAAACATGCGCACCAGGCGGTCACGGAAATCGCCCTTGTCGATGGTCCCGCCGGGGAACTGGTGCGAAATCTTGATGACCGTGTTCTGGGCCGATGCCGGCAATGCGGCCAGGACCATGCTCATGCCGAGTGCCAGGGCGCCCAGGGTGCTGCGTCGCTTGATTGATACCATGCTATCTCCTCAGTTCTCTTCACGGGAACACATGCTGGTGCATGCAAGTTTTTTGTCTGTGTATACAAGATGACGTAGAAAAAATACAATGTCAATCTGGTTACTATGATTTTTTTGAGCGGGAAGCAGCACCATGAAAAAGCTCTCTGATCGGCTACGCGAACAGATTGAAGAGAAGATCGCCACCGGGAAATTACTCCCCGGACAGCATCTGGATGAGACGGAACTGGCCACCGAATTCGGGGCGTCGCGTACCCCGATCCGCGAAGCCCTGATCCAGCTGGCGTCGGCGGGACTGGTGCAGATCCGTCCGCGCCGCGGGGCGGTGGTGGCGACGGTGTCGCCGCATCAGATCGTGGAGATGTTCGAGGTGATGGCCGAGCTGGAAGCCATGTGCGCACGCCTGGCGGCGCGGCGCATGTCGGCCGCCGAGCACGACAAGCTGCTGGAAGCGCACCGGGCCTGCAGCAGCGCCTACGAGGCGCGCGACCCGGACGAGTACTACTACCGCAACGAGGTGTTCCACCAGACGATCTTTGCGGGCAGCCACAACCATTTTCTGGCGGAACAGGCGGGCGCCCTGTCGCGCCGGCTCCGTCCTTACCGGCGCCTGCAGCTCAGGGTGCGCGACCGCATGAAGCACTCGTTCAGCGAGCACGATGCGGTGGTGAATGCGATCATCGAGGGCGACGGCCAGAAGGCGGCCGACCTGCTGCGCAGCCATGTGGCGGTGCAGGGCCAGCGCTTTACGGACCTGGTCGCCTCCCTCGATGCGCTGAATGTGGCGGCGGCTTAGAAACCGTACTTCACGCCGGCGCTGAAGACCTTGTTGTCCGCGCCGTTGCGCAGCTGCTTGCCGTTACGCTCGTATTCGGCGAACAGGGACACGTTCTCGGTCAATCTGGTCTGCACGCCCACCGCGGCATACACGCCGTTGGTGTTGTCCTTGAAGTTCCATCCCTTGAACGGGCTCGAGTACTTGGCCTCGGTATGGGCCAGGCCGAGCTTGCCGTACATCGCGGTGCGCTCGGTCAGCGGGAAGGTGTATTTGGCGGCCGCGTAGAAGCTCTGGCTCTTCACGCCGACGTGGTAAATATCGTTCTCCAGCGGCACATAGAAGCCGCTCTTGCCCAGGTAGCTGTAGCCGCCCTCGACGGCCCAGTTCTGGTCGAACTCGTAGCCGCCGAAGATCTTGGTGCTGCGCTTGTGGTCGCCGGTGATGGAATCCTTGACGGCGCCCACGCCGATGCCCAGGTAGGTGCGCGGCGCGTCATTGGCGGTGGACTGGGCCTGGGCGGCGCCCATGGCGAGGAACCCTGCGAGCACTGCGAAAATCGTCTTTTTCATCGTTCTTCCTTTTGTTTTGGTTTTCACTTTGCCGGGATGCAGCGGGCATCGCGGCGTGAAAAACGATAGCAGCTTGTTTCTTTTTAAAAACTGTCGAGTTGGTAAGAAACTGTTACCTGTGTGCATATAAATGACTGAAAAGTCAGATATGCATGTGTTTATGATCGGAAAGATGAGTGAAGTTGGCAGGGGTATCGCTGCAAATTGGCGGCAGATGGTAAATGCGTTTCTGTTGCGAATACTTACAAGTTTGAAGAGCGAACGGAAAACGCTGTTACGCGGCCTGGCTGCGCGTGTCACAGAACCGTTAAATTTCCGTCATCTTCCTGACATACGTCTCCACTATCCTGCCCAGCGTTCTCCGTGCCATCGGCGCGGTCCCAATGACCTGATCCTGGAGTGTTGACGTATGAATGCGAATACCGACCTGTCCCGCCGCCGCCTGCTGCGCCTTCTCGGCGCAACCCCGATGCTGCCGATCGGCGCCGGCACCGTGGGCGCCATGCTTGCCGGCTGCGGTGGCGGTGACGACGGCCCGGTGACCACGGCGCCGACCACCCCGGGCCAGACCACGCCGCCGGCCGTGACGCTGTCCAGCGTCTCGTTCGGCTCGATGAATGCGCCGACCCTGACGGACGCCGCCGCGATGGCCACCACCTCGGTCGC
Organism: Massilia sp. 05N420; assembly: GCF_056397205.1. Lineage (NCBI taxonomy): Bacteria > Pseudomonadati > Pseudomonadota > Betaproteobacteria > Burkholderiales > Oxalobacteraceae > Massilia > Massilia sp. 05N420. Next base: position 239,790 of record NZ_JBFTMX010000015.1, on the reverse strand, counting down.
CTCGACCATGACGGTCAGCTTCAGCGACAGCAGCAAGCTCGATTTCAAGCTGTCCTATAAACCCTTCTTCATCACCGGCGACATGGTCCCGAACGGCAGCGGCGGCACCATCCTGGCCGGCGGCTACTACGACATCGCTAACCGCCCGATCGTCGACACCACCGTGGCCGGCAAGGAACGCCAGTTCTTCTCGGACTCGCCGGACGGCACCTCGCTGCTGACGGTCCCGAATGCGAAAGTGGCGGGCGTGAAGGGCAATACCGTGTTCGCCGTGGTGCAGTTCGAATACACCACCTGGGCCCAGGACGGCACCAGCGACATGTACGGCAAGCTGCCGTCGCCGATCGCCGTGCTGACCCTGGACCAGGACCCGGCCAACGGCAAGCTGAGCCTGGTGAAATACCACAACGTCGACACCTCGGGCGTGAACGGCCTGTGGATCACCTGCGGTGCCAGCCTGTCGCCGTGGGGCACCCACCTGTCGAGCGAGGAATACGAGCCGAACGCCTTCACCGCCGCCACCGACGCCCAGTTCAAGGCCTTCAGCAAGAACCTGTACGGCGACGAGACCCGCGCCAACCCCTACAACTACGGCCACCTGCCGGAAGTGACCGTCAATGCCGACGGCACCGGCAGCATCAGGAAGCATTACTGCATGGGCCGCATCTCGCACGAGCTGGTGCAGGTGCTGGGCGACAACCGCACCGTGATCATGGGCGACGACGCCACCAACAGCGGCTACTTCGTGTTCGTCGCCGACAAGGAAAAAGACCTGTCCTCGGGCACCCTGTACGTGGCCAAGGTGGGCGCCGGCTTCTCGCTGGATCCGGCCGCCGCCGCCGCGCCGCTCAGCTGGATCAAGCTGGGTTCCGCCACCAGCGACGAGATCCGCTCGCTGGCCGCCTCGCTCAAGCCGACCGACATCATGGACGTCAAGAGCAGCGATCCGCAGGACGCCAGCCACACCAAGGTTGCCGCCAACGGCCGCACCGAGTGGCTCAAGCTGAAGCCGGGCATGGAAAAGGCCGCCGCCTTCCTCGAGACCCACCGCTACGCCGCGCTGGTCGGCGCCTCGATGGGCTTCACCAAGATGGAAGGCACGACCGTCAACCTGAAGGACAAGATCGCCTACTCGGCCCTGCAGAACTGCCAGAGCTCGATGGTGGCCGGTAATGCACTGAACGTGCCGGGCAACGGCGTCTCGATCCCGAAAGCGATCGTTGCCGGCGCCGTCATGATGTTGAGCCTGAAGGGCGGCCAGAAGGATACCGCGGGCAACGCCATCAACAGCGAGTGGATGCCGGCCGACACCAAGGCCCTGCTGGTGGGCGAAGACATCGCCGCCGACGCACTGGGCAATACCGCCAACCCGAACAAGGTCGCGAATCCGGACAACCTGAAGTTCTCGGAAAAGATGCGCACCCTGTTCATCGGCGAGGACAGCAGCCAGCACGTCAACAACTACCTGTGGGCCTACAACGTCGACACCAAGCAGCTCTCGCGCTTGCTGTCGGTGCCGGCCGGCGGCGAGTCGACCGGCCTGCACGCGGTCGACGACATCAACGGCTGGACCTACATCATGAGCAACTTCCAGCACGCGGGCGACTGGGGCAGCATCCACGCCAACGTGAAGACCACGCTGGATCCGCTGATCCGCGCGAACTACAAGGACAAGTTCGGTGCGGCGGTGGGTTACCTGACCGGCGAGCTGACCCAGTTCAAGCTGGCCAAGGCTTGATAATGCAGGGTGGGCACGGGGTGCCTACGCAGGCCGCGCCCACCCTATGAACAGGTTCGCGAACTTCCTCACAGCCGCAGCCGGATCCTCCGCCAGGTACACGCTGCTGATCGCCGCCACCATATTCGCCCCGCGCGCCACCAGCGGCCGCGCATTCTCCGCCGTCATCCCGCCGATCACCACCACCGGCACCGCCAGCCGCGCCCTGGCGCCGACGACGATGTCCGGCGGCGTGCTCACCTCGTACACCTTCACCTTCGACGGATAGAAGCCGCCGAACGCCACATAGCTGGCGCCCGCCTCCTGCGCCGCCAGAGCCAGCGGAAACTGGCCATAGCAGGAAGCGCCGACGATCCTGCCCGGCCCGAGCGCCGCGCGCACGGCGGCCACCGGCGCGTCGGTGCCGCCGACGTGCACGCCGTCGGCATCCAGGCGCAGGCACAGCTCCAGATGATCGTTGATCACCAGCGGCACGCCATGCCGGCGGCACAGGGCGAGCAGGGCGGCCGCCTGTTCCTCGCGCAGCGCCTCGCTTGCCGTCTTGTTGCGGTACTGGACCAGCGCGGCGCCGCCTTCCAGTGCGCGCTGCGTCGCCTCCAGCAGGCGCCCGGTATCGATCCAGTCGGGCGTCACCAGATACAGTCCTTTCAGTGTTTTCATTGTCACTTCATGCTCCTCGATGTTCGATACGGCGCGGAATGCGCTGGCCGGGGGCGATCGCATAGGAATCCGCCAGCGACTGGTTGCAGCAGCGCTGGGCGCGCTCGAGGGCCTGGGCCATGGCGTCGCCCAGCGCCAGGCGGGCAGCCAGGCTGGAGGCCAGGGTGCAGCCGCTGCCGTGGAATTCGCCGGGCAGGCGCGGCCAGCGCCATTCGCGCATGCCGTCGCGGCTGTGCCAGCGGTTGACGACCTCGTCTCCATCGTCATGGCCGCCGGTGACGAGGACGTGCGGACAGCCGGACAGCGCCAGCGCCGCCGCTTCCGGCAGGTTGGGCGTGGCAACCGTCGCCACCGCCAGCAGCGGCGCCAGCGCCGCCAGCGCATTGCCACGCGCGAGGGCATCGCCGTGGCCGCTGGCCAGCACCGGGTCGAGCACCACCGGCAGCGCCGGCTGACGGGCGCGCAGCAACAGGACGATGCCGGCGATGGCTTCGGCATTCTCGAGATTGCCCGGAATGCCCAGCTTGACCGCGCGGATCGGCATGGTGTCGGCCAGCAGTGCGGCCTGGCGCGTCAGCAGGCCGGCGTCCACCGGCGCCACCTCGAACACCCGCTCGTTGTCCTGCACCGTGAGCGCCGTGACGATGGGCAGCGCGTGCGCACCCTGGGCCGCAATCGCCTCGATGTCGGCCTGGATGCCGGCCCCGCCCGAGGGGTCGAGGCCGGAAAACACCAGCACGCAGGGTTTCATCTCATTTGACTCCCATGAGCCGTCCCGCCATCGGCGACGAGGGCGAAGCCGCGAAACGGCGCGGCATCCGGCCCGCCAGATACGCTTCGCGGCCGGCCTCCACCGCGAGCCGCATCGCGCGCGCCATGCGCACCGGGTCCTGGGCCAGCGCGATGGCGCTGTTCATCAGCACGCCGTCGCAGCCCAGCTCCATCGCCACCGTGGCGTCGGAAGCCGTGCCGACGCCGGCATCGACCAGCACCGGCACCTTGGCCTGCTCGATGATGAGCGAGAGGTTCCAGGGATTCAGGATGCCCATGCCGGAGCCGATCAGGGAGGCCAGCGGCATCACCGCCACGCAGCCGATGTCCTCCAGCATGCGCGCCTGGATCGGGTCGTCGCTGCAGTAGACCATCACGTCGAAGCCGTCGCGCACCAGCTCCTCGGCGGCGCGCAGGGTTTCGGGCATGTTGGGGAACAGGGTCTTCTCGTCGCCCAGCACTTCGAGTTTCACGAGCTTGTGCCCGTTCAGCAGTTCGCGCGCCAGCTGCAGCGTGTACACGGCATCCTTCGCCGTGTAGCAGCCGGCGGTGTTCGGCAGGATGGTGTAGCGCGAGGGCGGCACCGCGTCGAGCAGGTTGGGCGCATGCGGATCCTGGCCGATGTTCACGCGGCGGATCGCCACCGTGATGATCTCGGCGCCCGCGGCCGCGGTGGCCGCCGCGGTCTGCTCCAGGTCGCGGTATTTGCCGCTGCCGACCAGCAGGCGCGAGTTGTATTCCTTGCCGGCGATGACGAGCGGCCGGTCCTTGGTCTGGTTCATGTGTTCTCCGATTCCGTAAAGTTTCAGCCGCCGCCGATGGCGCGCACCACGTCCACCTGGTCGCGCGGCTGCAGCAGGGTCGTGCGCCACTGCTCGCGCGGCACCACGCGGTGGTTGACCGCCAGTGCCAGCGCCTGGCCGGACAGCTCGAGCATGTCGACCAGTTCGTGCAGGCTGGATGCGCCTGGCAGTACGTGCGGGGCGCCGTTCAGTTCTATCTCCAGCATCGCTACTCCTTGTGCTCAGTTCTTGAGATAAAGCTCGGCGCCCTTGCGCATGAACTCGACCGCCTTCTCCTGCATGCCGCCGGCCGCGTAGTCGCGCACTTCCTGGGTGATCTTCATCGAGCAGAAATGCGGCCCGCACATCGAGCAGAAGTGGGCCACCTTGGCGGAGTCCTTCGGCAGCGTCTCGTCGTGGAAGGCGCGCGCCTTGTCCGGATCGAGGCCGAGGTTGAACTGGTCTTCCCAGCGGAATTCGAAGCGCGCCTTCGACAAGGCGTTGTCGCGGATCTGCGCGCCCGGATGGCCCTTCGCCAGGTCGGCCGCATGCGCCGCGATCTTGTAAGTGATGATGCCGTCCTTGACGTCGTCCTTGTCGGGCAGGCCCAGGTGCTCTTTCGGGGTCACGTAGCACAGCATGGCGGTGCCGTACCAGCCGATGTTGGCGGCGCCGATGCCCGAGGTGATGTGGTCGTAGCCGGGAGCGATGTCGGTGGTCAGCGGGCCGAGGGTGTAGAAGGGCGCTTCATGGCACTGTTCCAGTTGCAGGTCCATGTTCTCCTTGATCAGGTGCAGCGGCACGTGGCCCGGTCCCTCGATCATGGTCTGCACGTCGTGCTTCCAGGCCAGCTGCGTGAGTTCGCCCAGGGTGCGCAGCTCGGCCAGCTGGGCTTCGTCGTTGGCGTCGTAGATGGAGCCGGGGCGCAGGCCGTCGCCGAGGCTGAAGGCGACGTCGTAGGCCTTCATGATCTCGCAGATCTCTTCGAAGCGGGTGTAGAGGAAGGATTCCTTGTGGTGGGCCAGGCACCACTTGGCCATGATCGAGCCGCCGCGCGAGACGATGCCCGTCAACCGGTCCGCCGTCATCGGAATGAAGGGCAGGCGCACGCCGGCGTGGATGGTGAAGTAGTCGACGCCTTGCTCGGCCTGTTCGATCAGGGTGTCGCGGTAGATTTCCCAGGTGAGTTCCTCGGCCTTGCCGTTCACCTTTTCCAGCGCCTGGTAGAGCGGCACGGTGCCGATCGGGACCGGGCTGTTGCGGATGATCCATTCGCGCGTCTCGTGGATGTGCTTGCCGGTCGAGAGGTCCATCACCGTGTCGCCGCCCCAGCGGATCGCCCAGGTCATCTTCTCGACTTCCTCGCCGATGGAAGAGGTGACGGCGGAGTTGCCGATATTCGCATTGATCTTCACGAGGAAGTTGCGGCCGATGATCATCGGCTCGGATTCCGGGTGGTTGATATTGGCCGGCAGGATGGCGCGCCCGCGGGCGATCTCGTCGCGCACGAATTCGGGCGTGATCACGGCGGGAATGGAAGCGCCGAAGGACTGGCCCGGATGCTGGCGCCCCAGCAGGGCGGCCATTTTCTTCCCGGTCGGACCGGCGGCTTCGAGGCTGCGCAGGTATTCCTGGCGCCGCAGGTTCTCGCGGATGGCGACGAATTCCATCTCCGGCGTGACGATCCCCTTGCGCGCATAGTGCATCTGGGTGACGTTGCGGCCGCCGGCCGCGCGGCGCGGTTTGCGCTGCAGGTCGAAGCGCAGTTCGGCCAGCTTCGGATCGCGCAGGCGCTCCTGGCCATAGCGCGAGCTGGGACCGGCCAGTTCGACGGTGTCGCCACGCTCGCGGATCCATCCGGAGCGTGGGCAGGGCAGGCCGGAGCGGATGTCGATGCGCGCCTCGGGGTCGGTGTAGGGCCCTGAGGTGTCGTAGACCCAGACCGGCGGATTCGGCTCCGCGCCAAAGGATGCCGGTGTAGGCGACTGGTGGATCTCGCGCATCGGCACCCGGATGTCGGGACGCGAGCCGGCCACGTAGACCTTGTGCGAGTTGGGAAGAGGCGTCACGGCCGCGGCATCGACCGTGGCGCTGGCGGACAGGAATTTCGGATCGGCGTTCAAGTGCACTCCTTGTATCACTGAAGATCGGCGATCCAGCGGAGGAGTGCAAAGAAACGTAGCACGAGGGCGTACGCGGACTCTGTAGCTTCCCTTCGCTGGCATTATCCAGATCAGGTTCGGAGGGTATTTCTCACCCGCGCGGTTGATGGCGCAGGACCCCTAGCGTTGTTGCCGCCTCATGAAAAGGCGACGGGCGGAGTGTACGTGGGTTTTGGGACAATGGCAATGTGGTCGCATCGAACGTGCGTATCGCCCGTGAGAATGCGCGCATTTCTGCGCCATCCGTCCTGCTAAGCTTCGCACGATGAAAAAGATGACGACCATTCGCAGCCTTGCGTTCACGCTGCTGGCCCTGCACGCGGCGGCATCCGAGGCATGCCGTGTACCGCCGGCCGGACAGATCGTCACACCCGACGAGCAAGTCCTGATGGCGGGGGATGTGGCTGTCGCGCAGGCGATCGGCGCCACGCCACTGGGCGATTACCTGGTCGAATACCGATTCCAGACGCTGGAGCAGCTGAGGGGGACGGGCCGGCAGGTATTCACCGTGATCGGCGGCCCCGAAGGCTTCAACGACAAGGACACCAGTTTCAACAACCACTGGGACCCCGCGTTCTGGAAGCGTGGCGGAGGCCGCACCATCAACGGCTCCGACTGCGTCCTGCGCCCTGGTTTCGTGGTCGGCAACACCTATCTCGTGTTTCTCGGGCTGCAGCCGACCTGGCGCAGCTTCGAGAAGATCGAGATGGCCGGCGGCAGGCCGAATCCCGACGACCGATGGCTGGCCTTTGTAACGCAGAAGCTGGCCCCGTGGCGCGACTACCCCGCCCGCTAACTCACCGAGGAGAAAAACCATGTTCGACCGTCTCAGCCGCAGTTTCCGCCTCGTCGGCGCCAGCGCCCAGGTGCTCAGGCAGGATAAGCACCTGATGCTGTTCCCCATCATTTCCGGCCTCGCCCTGTTCCTGGTGCTGCTCGCCTTCGCGCTGCCGCTGCTCGGCCTGGACTCGATCGACGGCGTCAAGCAGGGCGGCCTGTATTCGACGGCCTTCCTGTTCTACGTGGTCCAGTACTTCGTCATCTTCTACTTCAACACGGCGCTGGTGGGCGCGGTCGTGATGCGGCTCGAAGGCGGCAGCCCGACCCTGGGCGACGGCCTGCGCATCGCCAACAGCCGCATCGGCACGATCTTCGGCTATGCGGTCATTTCCGCCACCATCGGCGTGATCCTGCGCGCCATCCAGGAGCGGGTCGGCTTCATCGGCCGCCTCATCGCCGGCCTGCTCGGCGCCGGCTGGGCGGTCGCCACCTTCCTGGTCGTGCCGGTGATCGCCACCAGCGACCGCGGCGCGCTCGATTCGATCTCCGAGAGCACGGCCCTGCTCAAGCGGAGCTGGGGCGAGAACGTGGCCGGCCAGGTCGGCCTGAACGTCGCCTTCAGCCTGCTGTACCTCTGCCTGCTGGCCGGCGCCGTCGTGCTGGCCATGCTGTTGGCGAAGGTTGCCGCCGGGCCGGTGGCGGTGGGCGTGTTCGCCGCCATCGTCCTGCTGGCCTTCTTGGGCTGCGTGCTGATGCACGCCACGCTGACCGGCATCTATTCCGCCGTGCTGTACCGTTACGCCCTCTACGGCAGCGATGCACCCGGCTTCGACGGCCCGGTCCTGGCGTCGGCATTCCGGCAAAAGTCCTGAAGCCGGCAGGCTTTGGTGCGATACTATGCGGCCCTGAAGTCGATTCAAGCGCCGCAATGCCCACCCTGTCCCAGCTGCTCCTCTACCCGATCAAATCCTGCGCCGGCATGTCGGTGCGGGAAGCCACTCTCCTCGAAACTGGCCTCGCCGCGCATGGCGTGCACGACCGCGAATGGATGCTGGTCACGGAGTCCGGCCAGTTCCTGACCCAGCGCGAATTCCCGCGCATGGCGCTGATCCGGCCGCGTCCCGACGGCGGCAACCTGCGCGTGAGCAGCCCCGGCATGGGCGACCTGCTGCTGCCGCTCGCCTGGCATGACGAACCTGTCCGCCACGTGCAGATCTGGGACGACGCCGTCCGCGCGGCCGACTGCGGCGACGTCGCCGCCGGCTGGTTCACCGAAGCCCTCGGCGCGCGCGAACGCCTGCGCCTGGTGCGCTTCCGCCAGGACGTGGTGCGCCCGACCAGCGTCAAGTGGACCGGCGGCCTGCCTTCGCAGACCCGCTTCGCCGACGGCTATCCGCTGCTGCTGATCGGCCAGTCCTCGCTCGACGACCTGAACCTCCGCCTGCGCGCGGCCGGACGCGCGGCCCTGCCGATGGACCGCTTCCGGCCCAACCTGGTGGTGGCGGGACTGGAAGCCTACGAAGAGGACTACACGGCCTTCCTCAGCACCGGCGCGGCCGAGATCCGTCCGGTGAAACCCTGCGCGCGCTGCCCGATTCCGTCGATCGACCAGGGCACCGGCGTGCCCGGCCCCGATCCGCTCGACATCCTGCAGACCTACCGCGCCAATCCGAAACTCGACGGCGGGATCTGTTTTGGCATGAACTGCATCGTTTCCGCAGGCGCCGGCAGCGTGCTGCGCGTGAACCAGGACTTGACGGCCGAACTCGCATTCTGACAACGTTTTCGTGGCGCCCATTTGCAATACGGCCGAGTTGGCGTAATGTTAGGGCTAATTGCGGAAAGGAATGTCCATGCATGAGCAGCAGGGCGCCAGTGTGCGCGAACTGATGGCCGAGAACGCCGCGCTGCGCAGGCAGCTCGCCAGCCTGATCGACCAGGCCGAGAGCAACCACGCGATCATGATGCGCCACCAGGCCTTCGATCTCGAGCTCGTGGGCGCGGGCAGCTTCCAGGAGCTGGTCGCCACCATCTTCCGCCAGCTGCCGATCGTGTCCAGCCTCGACATCGTGACCTTGTCGCTGGTCGACAGCGGCGCCGACATCTTTACCGTGATGCACAAGCTGGGCGTGGACTTCGACAGCCTGCCCAACCTGCTGTTCCACGAACATCCCGAAGAGCTGGGCTTCGACTTCGCGTCCGGCCATCCGCCGCGGCCGCGGCTGGTGCCCTACCACCCGGTCAGCCACGCGAGCGCCTTCCCCCATCCGCCGGCCGGCCTGGCCAGCGTCGCGCTGGTGCCGCTGCTGCGCAACAAGCGCCTGATCGGTTGCCTGAACCTGGGCAGCCGCGACCCGAGCCGCTTCACGCCGCTGCTGGGCACCGACTTCGTCGAGCACATGGGGTCGATCATCGCCATCTGCCTGGAGAACGTGATCAGCAACGAGATGCTGAAGTACATCGGCCTGACCGATGCGCTGACGGGCGTCTACAACCGCCGCTACATGGACCGCCGCCTGGCCGAGGAGGTCGGCCGTGCGCGCCGCCAGGGCTACAGCATCGCCTGTATGTACATCGACGTCGACCACTTCAAGCAGGTCAACGACACCCACGGCCACCAGGCCGGCGACGACGTGCTGCGCGAAGTGGCGTCGCGCATCAAGGACGAGCTGCGCATGTCCGACACGCTGGGCCGCTTCGGCGGCGAGGAATTCGTGGTGCTGCTGATCGACGCCGACCTCGAGAGCGCGAAGCTGGTGGCGCAGCGGATCCGCGCCGGCGTGGCCGGCCAGGATTTCCTGCTGGCGGAAGGGGAGGCCTTGCCGGTGACGGTGTCGATCGGCGTGGCGGCGCTGGACGATGCCGAGGGCGACGATCCCATCGAGGACGTGGCCTCGGCGCTGGTGGCGCAAGCCGACCAGGCGCTGTATCAGGCCAAGCAGAACGGCCGCAATCAGGTAGTCAGCGCCGCGTAGGGCGGGCTCGGCGAGCCCACTCTACCGTAAAAGCCGGCCCTCGGCGCGGTTGACCGCCGTCCCGGTCCCGCGCAGCACCACCACGTCGCCGGCGCGCAGCTCGGTATCGTCTTCGGGCTCGATCCGCTGGTTGCCGCGCCGGACCGCCGTCACCTCGGCGCCGACTTCGTCGAAGCCCAGGTCGCCGATGCAGCGGCCGACCGCGCCGGCATCCTCGGCCAGCACCACCGAGTGCAGGCGCACGTAGCTGTGCTCCGGATCGTCGCTGACGTCGCTGGCGCCGTGGAAAAAGCCGCGCAGCGAGGAATAGCGTTCGTCGCGCGCGGCCTGCACGCGATGCACCACGCGCCGCAGCGGCACCCCCATCACCACCAGCGCGTGCGAGGCCAGCATCAGGCTCGATTCCAGCGCCTCCGGCACCACCTCGGTGGCGCCGGCGCGCTTGAGGACGTCGAATTCGGTGTCGTCGTGGGCGCGCACGATCACCGGCAGCTTGGGCGCCAGTTCGTGCACCAGGTGCAGCACCTTGAGCGCCAGGCGCGTATCGGCGAAGGTGATCACCAGCGCGCTGGCGCGGTTGATGCCGGCCGCGATCAGCGATTCGCGCCGCGAGCAGTCGCCGTAGGAGACGTTGGCGCCGGCCGCGCGCGCTTCCTGGACCCGCTCGGGATCGAGGTCGAGCGCATACCAGGGCAGCTTTTCCTCCGACAAGAGAGTAGCCAGGCTCTGCCCGCTGCGGCCGAAACCGGCGATGATCACGTGCTTCTGCGCCGCCATCGTGCGGCTGGCGATCTGGGTCAGCTGCAGCGACTGCAGCATCCATTCGTTGGACGCCATCTTCATCACGATCTTGTCGCTGTTGGCGATCATGAAGGGGGCCAGCAGCATCGACAGCACCATCGCCGCCAGCACCAGCTGGATCAGGAAGGGATCGATCAGCTTCGAGCCGGAGGCCAGGTTCAGCAGCACGAAGCCGAATTCGCCGGCCTGGGCCAGGGCCAGGCCGGTGCGCATCGCCACCCCGTCGGAGGAGCCGAAGGCCTTGGCCAGCGCCCCGATCAGGGCGAACTTGAGCAGCACCGGAATCGCCAGCATGGCCAGCACCAGCCACCAGTTGGCCAGCACCAGCTCGAGGTTGAGCAGCATGCCGATGCTGATGAAGAACAGGCCGAGCAGCACGTCGCGGAAGGGCTTGATGTCCTCTTCCACCTGGTGTTTATACTGGGTCTCGGAGATCAGCATGCCGGCCACGAAAGCCCCGAGGGCCAGGGAGAGGCCGGCGCGCTCGGTGATCCAGGCCGCGCCCAGGGTCACCAGCAGCAGGTTCAGCATGAACAGTTCCTGCGAGCGGCGCTTGGCGACGATGGTGAACCATTTGCGCATCAGCTTCTGGCCGAAGAACAGCAGCAGGGCCAGCACGGCGGCGGCCTTCAGCGCGGCCCAGGCCAGGTTCATCGCCAGTTCCTCGGCCGGCCGCGCCAGCGAGGGAATCAGGATCAGCAGCGGCACCACGGCCAGATCCTGGAACAGCAGGATCCCGATGATGCGCCGCCCATGCTCGCTCTCGAGCTCGAGGCGTTCGGTCAGCAGCTTGGAGACGATCGCGGTGGAGGACATCGCCAGCGCGCCGCCGAGCGCCAGCGCGGCCTGCCAGCCGGTGTTGAACGGCGCCGGCAGGCGCGGGGCCAGCAGCGAGGCCAGCACCGTGATCAGGATGGTCAGCGAAACCTGGGCCAGCCCGAGCCCGAACACGATGCGCCGCATCGCCTTGAGCTGGGCCAGCGAGAATTCGAGGCCGATCGAGAACATCAGGAACACCACGCCGAATTCGGCCAGGGCATGGGTGCTGGGACCGTTGTCGGCCAGTTGCAGGGCGTGGGGGCCGATCAGGACGCCGACGGCCAGGTAACCCAGCATCGGGGGGAGGTGGAGCATCCGGAACGCAACCACGCCAAGAACGGCGCTGCCCAGCAGCAGAAGAGTTAATTCAAGGCCTGATGTCATGCTGGGGTGTGGTCACGATCCCGTAAATATGTGCGCTCTGTTACGTCTGGCAAGTTTTTTGCTTTCGCAATTCGGATATACTTCCACCATGAGTGTAACCGATGAAAAAATAATGTTGACAAGTTTTGACGAGGCCCAGGCAAAGCGCGCTCTGGAGCTGGCGCGCGAGACCCTGGACATCGAAGGCGAAGCGATCCGCAAGCTGAGCGCGCGTCTCGGCCAGGACGACAGCCTGAAGCCTGCCGTTGCGCAAGCTGTGGCCCTGATGCTGGCCTGCAAGGGCCGCGTGGTCGTCTCGGGCATCGGCAAGTCGGGTCACATTGGCCGCAAGATCGCCGCGACCCTGGCCTCGACCGGCACCCCGGCCCTGTTCCTGCACCCGGCCGAAGCCGCCCACGGCGACCTCGGCATGGTCACGCCGCAGGACGTGCTGGTCGCGATCTCGTATTCCGGCGAAAGCGCCGAGCTGGCGGTCGTGATTCCGGCCGTCAAGCGCATGCGCGTGCCCGTGATCGCCATGACCGGCAAGCCGGGCTCGCGCCTGGCCCAGGTTGCCGACGTCCACCTCGACGTCTCGGTCGACAAGGAAGCCTGCCCGCTGAACCTGGCGCCGACCGCTTCCACCACCGTCACCCTGGCGCTGGGCGATGCCCTCGCCGTCGCGCTGCTGGAGCTGCGCGGCTTCAAGTCGGAAGACTTCGCCCTGTCGCACCCGGGCGGCGCCCTCGGCCGCAAGCTGCTGACCCACGTGCGCGACGTGATGCGCAGCGGCGACGCGGTGCCGAAAGTGAAGCCGAATGCTCCGCTGACCGAGGCCCTGCTGGAAATCTCGCAGAAGGGCATGGGCATGACCGCCATCGTCGACGACGCCGGCCGCCCGGTCGGCGTGTTCACCGACGGCGACCTGCGCCGCCTGTTCGAGAAGACCCATGACTTCAGCAGGCTGACGATCCAGGACGTCATGCACGCGAATCCGCGCCGCATCCATCCCGAGCAGCTGGCGGTCGACGCCGTTGCCGTGATGGAGGAATTCCGCATCAACCAGATGCTGGTGRCCGACGCCGACGGCATGCTGGTCGGCGCCCTCCACATCCACGACCTGACCCGCGCCAAGGTGATCTGATGGTGACCCAGCTGGAACATCTGCAGCGTGCCGCGCGCGTGAAGGTCATGATCTTCGACGTCGACGGTGTCCTCACCGACGGCAGCCTGACCTATGACGCCAACGGCGAGATCACCAAGACCTTCTTCGTGCTGGACGGCCTCGGCATCCAGCTGCTGAACCGCACCGGCGTGCAGACCGCCATCATCAGCGCGCGCAATTCGCCGATCGTGGTCAAGCGCGCCGCCGACCTCGGGATCACCCATGTGTTCCAGGGCCAGCACGACAAGCGCCTGGCCTTTGCCGAGCTGCTGGAAAAGACCGGCGTGACGGCCGAGCAGTGCGGCTACATCGGCGACGACGTGATCGACCTGCCGCTGTTCACCCGCGTCGGTTTTGCCGTCACGGTGCCGAGCGGCCATCCGGAAGTGCAGTACCGCGCCCACTACGTGACGAAGAATGCGGGCGGACGCGGCGCCGTGCGCGAAGTCTGCGACATGGTGATGCGCGCCCAGGGAACCTACGAACAGGCATTGGCACCGTACTTTGGATAATCCTTCGCAAGCCATGGCGACCACGACCTACGTCAACAAGCGCACCGCGCATCGCTGGCGTCTGCTGGCATTGATGCTGGCGGCCGTGTTCTTCGCCTTCGGCAGCTTCTGGCTGGTGCAGGTGATGCGCGGCGAAGGCGAAGCGCACCGCGTCGACGTGGGCGACGATCCGGACTACATCATCGACAACTTCAGCTTCGTGCGGATGTCGGAAGCTGGCCAGCCGCGCTACGTGATCTCGGGCGAGCGCCTGACCCACCGCCCGGCCAACAACACCTCGGTGATCGACAAGCCGGTCGTGCAGAGCATGAGCACCGACCGGCCGCACATGACGATGACGGCGAACACCGCCAACGTCAACCAGGACCAGAACCAGATCGACCTGATCGGCAATGTCGACATCTCGCGTCCCGGCAGCGCCACCTCGAAGCCGATGCGCATCCGCACCGAGGCGCTGACCGTGCTGCCGGACGAGGAAATCTCGAAGACCGACAAGCCGATCCAGATGACGCTCGGCGCCGCCTCGGTCACCGGCGTCGGCATGGTCGCCAACAACGCCACACAGCAGGTGACGCTGGGCGGCCGCGGAGAACTCATCTTCCCGCCGAAAGGAAAACAATGAAAAAAATACTCGCTGTCGCCGCGCTGTCGCTGGCAAGCCTGACCGCCTCGGCGGAGCGTGCGGATTCTCTCAAGCAGGCCAAGATCGATTTCAACAACGCGCACATCGACGAGGTCACCCAGACCCGCACCTTCACCGGCAACGTCGTGCTGACCCGCGGCACCCTGACGATCAAGGCCGACAAGGCCGTGCTCACGGAATCGCCGGAAGGCTATATGGCGGTGACCCTGACCGCCGCGCCGGGCCAGCCCGCGACCTTCCGCCAGAAGCGTGACGGCGGCCCCGACCTGTGGGTCGAAGGCCAGGCCCAGCGCATCGAATACGACGAGCGCACCGAGCTGGTCAAGCTGTTCTCGAACGCGGTCGTCAAGCAGCTCGAAGGCAAGCGCATGACCAGCGAGGTGAACGGCCCGTTCATCTCCTACGACAACCGCACCGAGCAGGCCAACGTGTTCAACGACACCAGCGGCGAAAGCAAGCCGGGCGGCGGACGCGGCACGATCATCATCGCGCCGCGCCGTACCGCGCCGGCGGCGGCTCCCGCGACCACGCCGGCGGCGCCGGCAGGGAAGCAGTAAATGAAGGCCGTCCTTGCCGCTGCCGCGCTGTTGCTGGCGCCGCTGGCGCAGGCGGAGCGGGCGGATGCGCTCAAGCCGCTGAAGGTGGTCGGCGGCAACGGGACCCTGGACCAGGTCACGCAAACCGTGGTCCTGACCGGCGGCGTGACCGCCACCCGCGGCACCATGCTGCTGAAGGCCGAGCGTGCCGAGATCAAGGAAGCGCCGGACGGTTACAAGACCATCGTCCTGGTCGCGGCGCCCGGCAAGCCGGCGTCGTTCCGCCAGAAGCGCGACAGCGGCCCCGAGCAGTGGGACGAAGGCCAGGCCGAGCGCATCGAGTACGACGAGCGCACCGAGGTCGTCAAGTTCAGTTCGAACGCCGCCATCAGGCAGCTGGAAGGCCGCAACGTGATGCGTGAAATGGGCGGCGAATTCATCGCCTACGATGCGCGCAAGGAAGTCCTGCTGAACCTGAACGACCCGAGCGGCGTCGACAGGCCCGGCAAGGCCCGCGCCAGTTTTACTTTTTATCCGCGCCGCACTGCGTCGGCCGGGCAACCGGAAGCAGGAAAGCAATGATGGATGTACACGCAGACGCCGCCGCCATCGCGAGCGGCGGCAGCACCCTGGTGGCCAAGGGGCTGCAGAAAAGCTACGGCAAGCGCCTGGTGGTGCGCGACGTTTCGCTGCAGGTCGCCTGCGGCGAGGTGGTCGGCCTGCTCGGCCCGAACGGCGCCGGCAAGACGACCTCGTTCTACATGATCGTGGGCCTGGTGCCGGCCGACGCCGGCGCCATCGTCATCAACGGCACCGACATCACCAGCCTGCCGATCCACCGGCGCGCCATGCTGGGCCTGTCCTACCTGCCGCAGGAAGCCTCGGTGTTCCGCAAGCTGACGGTGGAGGAGAACATCCGCGCCGTGCTGGAACTGCAGCGCGAGGACGGCAAGCCGCTGGGCAAGAACCGCATCGAGGAGCGCCTCAACGAGCTGCTGGCCGAGCTGCAGATCGAGAAGCTGCGCGAGAACCCGGCGCTGTCGCTGTCGGGCGGCGAACGGCGCCGCGTGGAGATTGCGCGCGCCCTCGCCACCAACCCGCGCTTCGTGCTGCTGGACGAGCCGTTTGCCGGCGTCGATCCGATCGCGGTGATCGAGATCCAGCGCATCGTGCGCTTCCTGAAGGAGCGCGGCATCGGCGTCCTGATCACCGACCACAACGTGCGCGAGACGCTCGGCATCTGCGACCGTGCCTACATCATCAACCAGGGCGCGGTGCTGGCGTCGGGACGCCCGGACGACATCATCGCGAATGAATCCGTCCGCCGCGTCTACCTGGGTGAACATTTCCGGATGTAGTCATGAAACAGACGCTGCAACTCAAGACCTCACAGCACCTTGCGCTGACACCGCAACTCCAGCAGTCGATCCGGCTGCTGCAGCTGTCCACTCTCGAGCTGCACCAGGAGATTGAACAGGTCCTCAGCGACAACCCGCTGCTCGAACGCCTCGACGATCCGCTCGACCACTCGGTGCGCCTGCTGGCCGACGGCGCGATCAACAACGGCGCGTCGACCTCGACCACGCCCGACTCGCCGCCCTCGTCCAGCCAGGGCGAGGAGGGCAATGGCGGCGGTGGCGCCGAAGCCGAAGGCGGCGACAGCGACAACGGCGATGCCGGCGGCGCCGAGCACGACATGGACTGGGGCGAGTCTGGCCGTTCCGGCAGCGGCAGCGGCGGCGAGGAAGAGGATGGCCGCCCGCAGCTGGAAGCCAGCCCGGTCTCGCTGCGCGAACACTTGATGGAGCAGGTACGCCTGACCTGCATGTCGCCGCGCGATTGCGCGCTGGTCGAGATCGTCGTCGACACCCTCGACGACAACGGCTACCTCGAAGAAACCCTGGACGAGCTGCATGCGCGCCTGCCGGCCGAACTCGAAGTGGAATTCGAGGAGCTGCGCACCGCACTGGCGCTGGTGCAAAGCATGGACCCGCCCGGCGTGGGCGCGCGCAGCGCCGCCGAATGCCTGGCGCTGCAGATCCGCCGCATGCCGGGCGTGCCGCTGGTCACGCGGCGCATGGCGCTGACCATCGTCGAACGCTACCTGACCTGGTTCGCGCAGCGCGAATTCAACAAGCTCAAGAAAGCCCTCGACTGCGACGACGAAGACCTGCGCGAAGCCCAGGCCGTGATCCGCCATTGCAATCCGCATCCGGGCGCGGCCTTCGCTTCCGACGTTTCCGACTTCGTGGTGCCGGACGTGATCGTGCGCCGCGCGAAGGACGGCTGGAGCGTGCAGCTGAATCCCGAGGTGATGCCGCGCCTGCGCGTGAACAGCCTGTATGCCACCTTGATGAAGCAGGGAAAATCGGAATCCCAGCTGGCGGCGCAGTTGCAGGAAGCAAAATGGCTCATCAAAAACATGCGCCAGCGCTTCGATACTATCCTTCGGGTAGCTCAAGCAATCGTGGAGCGCCAGCGGAACTTTTTCTCCCATGGCGCCGTTGCCATGCGGCCCCTTGTTTTACGTGAGATAGCTGATACACTAGGTCTACACGAGAGCACAATTTCTCGTGTCACAACTCAGAAATACATGCTGACGCCGCACGGCATGTTCGAGTTGAAGTACTTTTTCGGGAGTCACGTCGCGACCGAGGCAGGAGGAGAAGCCTCCTCGACCGCGATCCGGGCTCTCATCGTACAACTCACAGGAGCAGAAGACCCCAAAAACCCTTTATCCGACAGCAAGATCGCGGAGATGCTAGGGGAACAGGGAATGGTTATCGCACGCCGCACGGTAGCGAAATACCGCGAGGCGCTGAAGATCCCTCCCGTCAGCCTCCGTAAATCTCTGTAGCAAGCTCTTTCAGCAAGCTCTTGCAGCAAGCTTCTTGCAACAACGCTGCCCTGGTGCGTGGTATGCGCGTACGACAGGCAGCGCATCATCAAAGGAGTGTGTATGAATCTCACTATCAGCGGACATCATCTCGATGTAACCCCGGCAATCCGTGAATACGTACAGAACAAGCTCGAACGCATCACCCGCCATTTCGATCAAGTGATCGACTCCCACGTCATCCTCTGCATTGACAATCTCACCGAGAAAGAAAAACGCCAGAAGGCCGAGATCAACTTGCGCCTCGCCGGCAAGATCGTTCACGTCGCCAGCGCCGCGCACGACTTGTACGCCGCGATCGACATGCTGATGGACCGGCTCGACCGGCAGGTGCAGAAGTACAAGCAGATGCTGCAGGATCACAGTAGTACACCGCTCAAGCGCATACCCAACGATGGAGGAGAAGCTGCCGCTACAGCGTGATCCTTCCGCTGGCGCAGCACAAGCAAGGAAGGGCGCATCTGGCGCCCTTTTCGTTTTCCGGGCCGCGCTACAATGCCGTTTTCCATTTCAATAAATAAAAGAACATGAGCGAATACGTGCAGACCCGCGTTGCCAGCGGCACCGGCATCATTACCCTCGACCGTCCCAAGGCCCTGAACTCGCTGTCGCTGGAGATGGTGCGCGCACTGACGGAGACCCTGCTGGCCTGGCGCGACGATTCGAACGTCGACGCCGTCGTTATCAAGAGCAGCAGCGAGAAAGCCCTGTGCGCAGGCGGCGACATCCGCTTCTTCCACCAGGCCGGGCGCGCCACGCCCACTGGAGGCAGTGCGCTGCTGGAAGACTTCTTTACCGAAGAATACGCGCTGAACCACCTGATCCACTTCTATCCGAAACCCTATATCTCGTTGATGGACGGCGTGGTCATGGGCGGCGGCATGGGTATCGCCCAGGGCGGGCCCGAGACCGGCCTGCGCATCGTGACCGAACGCACGAAGATGGCCATGCCCGAGGTGAACATCGGCCTGTTCCCGGACGTCGGCGGCAGCCACTTCCTGTCGCATGCGCCGGGCGCGCTCGGCATGCATCTGGGACTGACGGGGCTGACCATCGGCGCCGCCGATGCGCTCTACGTCGGCCTGGCCGACGTGTTCGTGCCGGGCGCCGAACTGCCGGCACTGCATGCGCTGATCGCTGCGACGCCGGGCAAGCAGCTGGCCGATGCGATCCGCGCCTTCGCCGCGCCGTTCGCGCAGCAGGCCGGCGCCAGCGAACTCGAAGCGCAACGCGCGCTGGTCGACAGGCACTTTGGCGCCGACTCGGTACAGGCCGTGATGGTCTCGCTGGAGGGCGATGACACCCCATTCGCGCAGAAGGCCCTGGCCGCGATGCGCCAGCGCTCGCCGCTGATGATGTGCGTGACGCGCGAGATGCTGGTGCGCGGCGCCACGATGGACGTGGCTGCCTGCCTGCGCATGGAGCGCTCGCTGGTGCGCCGCAACTTCGAACACGGCGAAGTGCTGGAAGGCGTGCGCGCGCTGGTGATCGACAAGGACAATGCGCCGAAGTGGAACCCGCCCGCGCTGGATGCCGTCACGCCGGAGATGGTGGCGCGCTTCTTCGAGCCGGTGTGGCCGGCGCATGCGCATCCGTTGCGCCACCTGGCATAAGCGGCGCCCGCTCCGCCGCCCCGGCATCCGCCGGGTTTTTTTTCGCCTACCGATAATGCGTTGCAGCATAAGCACGAATTTATGCGATGATTTCATCAGGCAATGAAATAATGGCATAGCCAAGCACAACAATAGAGGAGTCCAATTTGTCGTTTCTGATCGTCCTGGCCGCGCTGGCCTTCCTGATGGTGGCCGCCTACCGCGGTTATAGCGTCATCCTGTTCGCACCGATCGCCGCCCTCGGCGCGGTCCTGTTCACCGACCCGTCCGCCGTGGCGCCGGTCTTTTCCGGCATCTTCATGGAAAAGATGGTCGGCTTCGTCAAGCTCTACTTCCCGGTCTTCATGCTGGGCGCCGTGTTCGGCAAGGTCATCGAGATGTCCGGTTTCTCGAAATCCATCGTGCAGGCGGCGATCCGCTACATCGGCCGCTCGCGCGCGAACGCCGTGATCGTCGCCGTGTGCGCGCTGCTGACCTATGGCGGCGTGTCGCTGTTCGTGGTGGTGTTCGCCGTGTATCCGTTTGCGGCTGAGCTCTACCGTCAGAGCAATATTCCGAAGCGCCTGATGCCGGGCGCGATCGCACTGGGCGCCTTCTCGTTCACCATGGATTCGCTGCCGGGCACGCCGCAGATCCAGAACATCATCCCGACCACCTTCTTCAAGACCACCGGCTGGGCCGCGCCCGTGCTCGGCACCATCGGTTCGGTGTTCATCATCGTGGTCGGCCTGGCCTACCTGGAATGGCGCCGCCGCGCCGCGATGGCGAAAGGCGAGGGCTATGGCGCGCACGCCGATGTGCCCGAGGCGGAGGCGAACCGGGAAGCGCTGCCGCATCCGCTGATCGCGGTGCTGCCGCTGGTGCTGGTGGGCGTGGCCAACTTCGCGTTCACCAAGATGATCCCGGTCTGGTACGGCGCCGGCGCCTATACGGTGCCGCCCGAAGTGCTGCCGGGCGTGCACACGCCGCTGACGGCCACGGTCAAGAGCGTGCTGGCGATCTGGTCGGTCGAAGCCGCGCTGCTGCTCGGCATCCTGCTGGTGCTCGCGACCGCCTTCCGCCGCGTCAGCCAGCGCTTTGCCAGCGGTTCGAAGGAAGCCGTCGGCGGCGCCCTGCTGGCGGCGATGAATACCGCGTCCGAATACGGTTTCGGCGGCGTGATCGCCGCACTGCCGGGCTTCATCGTCGTCAGCGATGCCCTGAAGGGGATTCCGAACCCGCTGGTGAATGCGGCGGTGTCGGTCAGTTCGCTGGCCGGCATCACCGGCTCGGCCTCGGGCGGCATGAGCATCGCGCTGGCCGCGATGTCCGACCTGTTCATCAAGGGCGCCGAAGCGGCCCACATTCCGATGGAAGTCCTGCACCGCGTGGTGGCGATGGCCAGCGGCGGCATGGACACGCTGCCGCACAACGGCGCCGTGATCACCCTGCTGGCGGTGACCGGGCTGACGCACCGCGAGTCGTATCGCGAGATCTTCGCGATTACCGTCATCAAGACGCTGGCGGTGTTCTTTGTGATTGGGGTGTTTTACGCGACCGGGCTGGTGTGAGTGTTAGCTCGTCGTCCCCGCGGAGGCGGGGATCCCGGTTCGGCTATCAGTGCTGCTCGCGATGCCGCACAACCACCCGTTCGGATTCGCCGAAGTAAGCCGCCAGCCGTTCCGCCATGTACACGGAGCGGTGCTGTCCACCCGTGCAGCCGACCGCCACCGTCAGGTAGCTGCGGTTGTCGGTCTTGAACGAGGGCAGCCATTTGGCCACGAAGGCGCGGATGTCGGCCAGCATTTCGACGGCCTGGGGCTGGGCGTCGAGGAAGGCGATGACGGGCGCGTCCTTGCCGGTGAGCGGGCGCAAGGTCACATCGTAGTAGGGATTCGGCACGGCGCGCACGTCGAACACGAAGTCGGCGTCCAGCGGCACGCCGCGCTTGAAGGCGAAGGATTCGAAATACAGGGTCAGCTTCGCGAATTCGATCTCGGCCAGTTCCTTGACCCAGGCGCGCAGCTTGTTCGCCGACATTTCCGAGGTGTCGATCACATGGCCCAGCTTCTCGATCGCTCCCAGGCGGTCGCGCTCTTCCGAGATGCATTCGATCAGCGTGCGGCGCGAAGCCGGGTTCTCGCCCGGGCGCAGCTCGTGCGACAGCGGATGGCTGCGGCGGGTCTCGGAAAAGCGGGCCACCAGCGAATGGGTGCTGGCAGTCAGGTACATCACCTTGACGTCATGCCCTTGTTCGCGCAGCGTGCGGACCGTGGCCGGCAGTTCCGCCAGCGACTCGGCGCTGCGGGCGTCGACGGCGACGGCGACGCACTTGCTGTCGGCGCCATTGACTGTCTCGACCAGCAAAGGCAGCAGGGCGGGCGGCAGGTTGTCGACGCAGTAGTAGCCTGCGTCTTCGAGAACATTGAGGGCTACCGACTTGCCGGAACCCGAGATACCGGTGATGAGAACGATTCGCATGTGTCCATCATACCGCAACGGTAAGACCTTGTCGCCAGTGGCCAGGCCAGTTGCGATGGTGGTAACTCAGAACCTAATCGCCACTCATCGCCTGGCGTTGACGTTCCATGAACTCCTGCAGCGTATCGATACCGCGCAGCTGCAGGATGGTATTGCGCACCGCGGCTTCCAGCAGCACCGCGATGTTGCGGCCGGCCGCGACGGGAATCACGACCTTGCGGATCGGCAGGCCGAGCACGTCCTCGGTCGGGAAGTGGAAGGGCAGTCGCTCGACTTCCTCGTCCAGCGCGCCGCGCTTGACCAGATGCACGATCAACTTCAGCCGCATCTTGCGGCGCACGGCGGTCTCGCCGAAGATCGCCTTGATGTCCAGCAGGCCCAGGCCGCGCACTTCGAGCAGGTTCTGCAGCAGCGGCGGGCAGCGGCCCTCGATCATGTTCGGGGCGATGCGCGAGAATTCGACCGCGTCGTCGGCCACCAGGCCGTGCGAACGCGAGATCAGTTCCAGGCCCAGCTCGCTCTTGCCGAGGCCGGAATCGCCGGTGATCAGCACGCCCACGCCCAGCACGTCCATGAACACGCCGTGCATGATGACGCGCTGCGCCAGTTTCTTCGATAAATAGACCCGCAGGAAGTCGATGACCTGGGCGGCCGGCAGCGGGGTCGAGAACAGCGGAATGTTCTGCTCGTCGCAGATGGCGAGGATGTCCGGCGGGGTGTCCAGGCCCTGGGCGATGATCAGGGCCGGCGGGCCGCCCGCGATCATTTCGCCGATCATGTGGCTACGCGAGCCCGACTTGAGACGCTGGTAGTAATTCAGTTCCTGGTGCCCGAACACCTGGATGCGGCCCGGGTGGATCAGGTTCAGGTGGCCAACCTGGTCGGCGGCCGAGACGGCGTCGCCCGAGATCAGGCGCTCGCCGCCGGGGAAGCCCGCGAACCAGCCAAGTTGCAGGCTATCGCGATTGTCGTCGTACAGCCTCTGGATGGTCAGCGGAGTCTGGAGCATGGCCTTATTCTAACCCAGTGCCTGCAGGCTCGGTTGCCAGTTGATAATGCGTTCATGCACCGAGCGCGGGTCCGGATCGGTGGCCAGCGCGGTACGCACGGCTTCGTCGGAGAACAGTTCGGCGATTTCGGACAGGATTTCCAGGTGCTGCTGGGTCACGTGGTCCGGGATCAGGAGGAAGAACAGCAGGCTGACCGGCTGGCCGTCCGGCGATTCGAAGGGAATCGGCTCGGCCAGGCGGACGAAGGCGGCCAGCGGCGACTTCAGGCTCTTGCTGCCCTTGATGCGGCCATGCGGCACGGCCACGCCATGACCGAGACCGGTCGAACCGAGGCGTTCGCGCGCGAACAGGTTGTCCGAGACCGTCGAGCGGGCGATGCCGCAGTTGTTCTCGAAGATCAGGCCGGCCTGTTCAAAGGCGCGCTTCTTGCTCGACACTTCCAGATCGAGCTGAACGTTTTCGAGCGAGAGGATTTTGCTTAGATTAGTCATAACACGCTTCTGTTGCGGTACACCCAGGTTCTTGCGAGCGGGAATTATAGGCCTGTTTCATGGCCATGACATTCGATTTCGCGTCTGTACGACTGGCTGTTTTATCCCTGTGGCCAAACATCGGTTTGATCGCGCGCAATCGTTTTGTATCTACACGCAATATCCGCTACGAAATTTCAAATTTCTCGAATGGAAAGGCGAATTTCAGACCCATCTTCCGTATTTTCTAGCCGAAACTTGCCAGCATGCCCAGTCTGCGCTTCGTCACTGCGAAACGATTGACGTCGCTTTGATGCCACGGTTCTGTCGCTGGAAACGAACACTAGATGGGGACAATGCCTGGATTTTTCTACTGCCGGGCGGTGCGCAGATTGGGCGCCTTGCCGGCGCTGAAATTCGCGCGCCAAGGATTGATGTCGAGCCCGCCGCGCCGCGTGTAGCGGGCGTAGACCGCCAGCTTGTGCGGCTTACACTGGCGCAGGATGTCGGTGAAGATGCGCTCGACACATTGCTCGTGAAATTCGTTGTGCTCGCGGAAGCCGATCAGGTAGCGCAGCAGGCTTTCCTGGTCGATCTGCGGACCGGCGTAATGGATCTGCACGGTGCCCCAGTCCGGCTGGCCCGTGACCAGGCAGTTCGACTTCAGCAGGTGGGATACCAGCGTCTCTTCGACCGCGGCTTCGTCGTGCCTGGCCTTGAGCAGTTCCGGTGCCGGGCTGTAATTGTCGACCTCGATGTCGAGGCGGTCCAGCAGCACGCCTTCCAGCTCGCCCATCTTGAGCTTGCCGAAGTCTTCCGGCTGGGTGAGCGTCACGGCTACTTGCGCGCCGAAGGCAGTCGACAGGTCTTCGCGCAGCAGGGCCAGCAGGGCGTCCGTATTCGCCAGGCGGGTCTGGTTGAAGGAGTTGAGGTATAACTTGAAGGACTTCGATTCGACGATATTGGGCGAATCGGCGGGGGCCGTGATGGTCGCGATCGCCACCTGCGGCTTGCCGCGCATGTTCAGCCACGACAGCTCATAGGCGTTCCAGATGTCGACGCCGAAGAAGGGCAGCGTACCTTTCAGGCCGAGCTCGTCACGCTTCTGCTGGCGCGGAATGGGAAACAGCAGCTCGGGCGCGTACTGGGTCTGGTAGGCCGAGGTCTTACCGAGCGGCGATTGATCAGGGGTATTGGTCATATTCAGTCTCGAGGTGCGGGACTTGACGCGGGATCGCCGCGTCGGCAAAGCCGCGTATCGTACACCTTTATGCCAATTACTGCGCTGAATTACGCGTGGACACCCTGTGCCCACGCCGCAATCACAAGAACAGCTTGTAGACGGGATTGTTGGTTTCATCCCAGTGGCGATACCCCAGACTAGCCAGGAATTGCCGGAACTCATCCATCTCCCCCGAAGGCACCTGCAGCCCGACCAGGATGCGCCCGACGTCGCCACCCTGGTTGCGATAGTGGAACAGCGAGATATTCCAGTTCGGTGCCATGCTGTCCAGGAAACGCATCAGCGCGCCCGGACGCTCCGGAAACTCGAAGCGGTACAGCAGTTCGTCGTGCGCCAGCGCGCTCTTGCCGCCGACCAGGTGGCGGATGTGCAGCTTGGCCAGCTCGTCGTGGGTGAGGTCGAGGGTGCGGAAACCGTGCTCCTCGAAGGTGCGGGCCAGCATGCCGGATTCGCTACGGCTGCCGATCTGCACGCCCACGAAGATGTGGGCTTCGCGCTCGTCGCTGATCCGGTAATTGAACTCGGTGACGTTGCGCGGGCCGACCAGGGCACAGAAGCGCTTGAAGCTGCCGCGCTGCTCGGGAATGGTGACGGCGAACACGGCTTCGCGGTCCTCGCCGATTTCGGCGCGCTCGGCCACGAAGCGCAGGCGGTCGAAATTCATGTTGGCGCCGCAGGCCACCGCCACCAGGGTCTCGTTCTTGACCGGATTGCGGGTCAGCAGCGAGCGCTCGACATAGGCCTTGGCGCCGGCCACGGCCAGCGCGCCGGCCGGCTCGAGGATGCTGCGGGTATCCTGGAACACGTCCTGGATCGCGGCGCAGATCGCGTCGGTATCGACGATCACGATCTCGTCGACCACTTCCTTGGCGATGCGGAAGGTTTCCTCGCCCACCAGGCGCACCGCGGTGCCGTCCGAGAACAGGCCGACGTCGGGCAGGGTGACGCGTTCGCCGGCCTTCAGGCTCTTCGCCATCGCATCGGAATCGACGGTCTGCACGCCGATCACCTTGATGTCCGGGCGCACCGCTTTCACATAGGCGCCGACGCCGGAGATCAGGCCGCCGCCGCCGATCGCCACGAAGATCGCATGGATCGGGCCGGAGTGCTGGCGCAGGATCTCCATGCCGATCGTGCCCTGGCCGGCGATCACGTCCGGATCGTCGAAGGGGTGCACGAAGGTCAGCTGCTGCTCGCGCTCGAGCAGCAGGGCGTGGTTGTAGGCGTCGGTATAGGAGTCGCCGTGCAGCACGATTTCGACGTTGGCGCCGCCGCGTTCCTTGACGGCGTTGATCTTCACCGGCGGCGTGGTGGTCGGCATCACGACCAGTGCGCGGCAGCCGAGGCGGCTCGCGGACAGCGCCACGCCCTGGGCATGGTTGCCGGCCGAGGCGCAGATCACGCCGCGCTTGAGCTGCTCGAGCGGCAGGTGCGCCATCTTGTTGTAGGCCCCGCGCAGCTTGAAGCTGAACACGCTCTGCATGTCTTCGCGCTTGAAATAGATGCGGTTGCCGATGCGCTGGGACAGCGTCGGCGCGAGTTCGAGCGGGGTTTCTTGGGCCACGTCATAGACGCGCGCGGTCAGGATTTTCTTGAGGTAGTCGGTAGTCATGGCGGATGTGATAGTGGATTCCGGAGGCGACATCAGGACTGTCTTGCAAGGCGGATAACCGAGGCGTGCAGTACGGCGGGCGGCGCGGGATGGAGCGGGGCCTACCGTGTCGTGGCGGTGGGTTTTTCCTCATTATAATGGACCTATCCTGCTCTTCATTCAACCCCACCCATGATCGAGTCCGCCGTCCTCTGGCTGCTGAAAGTCCTTGCTGTGCCAACCGTCGGCCTGACTTCCGTCTTCCTGATCGCCTTCGTCTCGGCCACCCTGTTGCCGCTGGGCTCGGAACCGGCCGTGTTCGCGGTGGTGAAAGCCAACCCCGCCATGTTCTGGCCGGTGATCCTGGTCGCCACCCTCGGCAACACGCTGGGCGGCATGGTCGACTACTGGATCGGCTACCGCGCCAAGGTCGCTTTCGCCAAGGAGCGCAAGTCGCGCTGGTTCCACTGGCTGGCGCGCTACGGCTCCAAGACCATGCTGCTGTCCTGGGTGCCCGGCATCGGCGATCCGCTGTGCACCCTGGCCGGCTGGCTGCACCTGCCGTTCTGGTCCAGCGTGATGTACATGGCGATCGGCAAGTTCGGGCGCTATATCTTCATGACCGTGACTTTGCTGTACGTGCCGGACGGGTGGTGGAAGTGGCTTGGGGAGATGACGGGCCGCGTGTTCGGGTGATTTCCCAGGCCGCCTGCACCCGGCAATCGCCGCTGGCCACGGCCGCCTGCACCCGTTCCTTCGCTTCGAGCACCGAACTGCGCTGGGCAGCCAGGATGGCGCTCAGGCGGTCGATCTCTTCCAGCCGCGCTTCCAGCTTGCCTAGCAGCGCATCCTTGAGCGCATCGCCGTGCAGCGCCACCACCGTCCGGATCGCATTCAGCGAAAAGCCGAGGTTCTGGCCGAGCTGGATCAGGTCCAGGCGCGACAGCGCGCCGTCCTGGTAGTCCCGATACCCATTCGCCCCCCGCTGCACCTTCGGCAACAATCCTTCCTTCTCGTAGTAGCGGATGGTGGAGGCCGGAACCCCGCTGCGTTCCGCCAGTTCGCCGATTTTCATTTCGTGCTTGACCTTGAAGTTGACTTCAAGCTTAGGATACCTCATCCACATCGAATCGAGGCCATCCCATGCTGTTCACTCCCCTGACCCTGCCGAACGGCGCCATCGTCCCCAACCGACTGGCCAAGGCCGCCATGGAAGAGACCCTGGCCGCTGCCGGYCAGTTGCCGGGGCCCGCCATCCAGCGCCTTTACCAGCGCTGGGCCGAGGGCGGAACCGGCCTGATCATCACCGGCAACGTGATGGTCGACCGGCGCGCGCTTACCGGTCCGGGCACCATCGCGCTCGAAGCGGGCACGCCGCTGGCGCCCTTCACTGACTGGGCCCGGGCGGCGCGCGCGCATGGCGCCCAGGTCTGGATGCAGATCAGCCATCCGGGCCGTCAGGTGCTGGCGAACATGGGAGGACAGGCCTGGGCGCCGTCGGCGGTGGCGCTGGACCTGGGCAAGCACAGCAAGCTGTTTGCGCAGCCGGTCGCGATGCGGGAAGGCGATATCGCGGAAGTCATCGAACGCTTTGCCGCGACCGCCCATGCGGCCGAACAGGCAGGCTTCACCGGCGTCCAGATCCACGCGGCGCATGGCTACCTGATCTCGCAATTCCTGTCGCCGCTGAGCAACCGGCGGGAGGATGCCTGGGGCGGCAGCCTGGCCAATCGCGCGCGCCTGCTGCTGGAGGTCGTGCGGGCAGTACGTTCCCGCGTGGCGCCGGGCTTCTGCGTCGCGGTCAAGCTGAATTCGGCCGACTTCCAGCGCGGCGGCTTTTCCGAGGACG
Organism: Massilia sp. 05N420; assembly: GCF_056397205.1. Classification (NCBI taxonomy): domain Bacteria; kingdom Pseudomonadati; phylum Pseudomonadota; class Betaproteobacteria; order Burkholderiales; family Oxalobacteraceae; genus Massilia; species Massilia sp. 05N420. The sequence continues at coordinate 211,951 of NZ_JBFTMX010000015.1, read as the reverse complement.
ACGCACGCCAGGTGCTGGCCATGCTGAATCGCGAACAGGTCGACCTGGTCGAGCTGTCGGGCGGGAGCTACGAGAGCCCGGCGATGCAGGGCCGCACCGCGGATGGCCGCACGCTCGCCCGCGAAGCCTATTTCCTGGAATTCGCCAAGGACCTGGCGGCGGTTGCGGCGATGCCGCTGATGACGACCGGCGGCATCGCGCGCCGTGAAGTCGCCGAACAGGTGCTGCACGGCGGCGTCGCCATCGTCGGCATGGCGACGGCGCTGGCTGCCGTCCCCGACCTGCCGCGCCAGTGGCGGGACGGGCGCGAGCCGGTGGCGGCCATGCCGGCGGTCGACTGGAAGGACAAGGTGCTGGCCAGCCTGGCGCGGATGGCGCTGGTGCGGCGGCGCCTGCATGCGCTCGGCCGGGGCGGCGCGGCGTCCGCCGCCTACAGCCCGCTTTTCACCGTGGTGCTCGACCAGTTGCGCAGCATGCGCCTGACCCGGCGCTACCGGGCGTGGAACAAGGATGAAGCCACGCTTCGTGGATAAGATGCCACCATGTTCGGATTGCCGAGTTTTCGGTGCAAAAACACGTTTTTGTGCATCGAAAATTTGCACTGGTAACGATTTTTCCGACGTTTGTGCTAAAACCGGATTGTAAAAATCATTCGTTACCCAGCATGGTGCATCGCAATAAGCTAGAATGACTGTCCACTACGCGTCAGTTCGTTAGCCGATCCACCATGAACGCACCAGCCAATATCCACGCCCTGCTCGAAGAAAACGCACCGGCCCGCCTGCGTGAAATTCCCTACAACTACACCTCATTTTCCGATCGCGAGATCGTGATCCGGCTGCTGGGCGAATCCTCGTGGCGGCTGCTTGACGAGCTGCGCGGCGCGCGCCAGACCGGCCGTTCCGCGCGCATGCTGTACGAAGTGCTGGGCGACATCTGGGTGGTTCGCCGCAATCCCTATCTGCAGGACGACATGCTGGACAACCCGAAGCGGCGCGCCAAGCTGATCGAGGCCCTGCATCACCGCCTGGCCGAAGTCGACAAGCGCCGCCTGAGCGTGGATGCCGGCGACAATGCCGATGCGGCCACCGCCGCCGCCCGCAGCAGCGCCGTCGAGCAGTTGCTGGCCGCGGCCCGCAAGGCGGTCGACGACTTCGGCCGCGAATTCAGCGACATGTACGACCTGCGCAAGCGCGCTAGAGCCGTGCTGGGCCGCTACACGGACAAGCGCAACATCCGCTTCGACGGCATGCACCGCACCTCGCACGTGACCGACGCCACCGACTGGCGCGTCGAGTATCCCTTCCTGGTCCTGCTGCCGGACAGCGAGGACGAGATGGCCGGCCTGGTGAAAGGCTGCATCGAGCTCGGGCTGACCATCATCCCGCGCGGCGGCGGCACCGGCTATACCGGCGGTGCGATTCCCCTGAGCCCGATGTCGGCGGTGATCAACACCGAAAAGCTGATCGGCATGGGCGAAGTCGAGATGAGCCGCCTGCCGGGCGTGGACCGCGAATACGCGACCATCCATACCGGCGCCGGCGTGGTCACCCAGCGCGTCTCGCAGGCGGCCGAGAAGGCCGGCTTCGTGTTCGCGGTCGATCCGACCTCGGCCCACGCGTCCTGCATCGGCGGGAACATCGCCATGAATGCGGGCGGCAAGAAGGCCGTGCTGTGGGGGACGGCGCTCGACAATCTCGCTTCCTGGCGCATGGTCGACCCGAACGGCGACTGGCTGGACGTGACCCGCGTCGACCACAACCTCGGCAAGATCCACGACGCCCCGGTCGCGACCTTCAGGCTGGAGTGGACCCATCCGTCGGAGAAGGGCGCACCCAAGGGCGCGCCGTTCCGCACCGAGCTATTGGCCATCGAAGGCCGCCGCTTCCGCAAGGAAGGCCTGGGCAAGGACGTGACCGACAAATTCCTGGCCGGCCTGCCGGGCATCCAGAAAGAGGGCACGGACGGCTTGATCACCTCGGGCCGCTGGATCCTGCACAAGATGCCGAAGTTCACGCGCACCGTGGCGCTGGAATTCTTCGGCCAGGCGCGCGATGCGATCCCCTCGATCGTCGAGATCAAGGATTACCTGGACAGCCTGCCGAAGAACGGCAAGCCGGAATTCGAAACCCTGCGCCTGGCGGGCCTGGAGCACCTGGACGAGCGCTACCTGCGCGCGGTCGGCTACGCGACAAAATCCAAGCGCGGCACGCTGCCGAAGATGGCGCTGTTCGGCGACATCGTCGGCGACGACGAGAACGCGGTCGCGCAGGCGGCCTCCGAAGTGGTGCGCATCGCGAATACCCGCGTGGGCGAGGGCTTCATTGCCGTCAGCGCGGAAGCCAGGAAAAAATTCTGGCTGGACCGCGCCCGCACCGCGGCCATCGCGCGCCACACCAACGCCTTCAAGATCAACGAAGACGTGGTGATCCCGCTGAACCGCATGGGCGAGTACACCGACGGCATCGAGCGCATCAACATCGAGCTGTCCATCAAGAACAAGCTGCAGCTGGTCGAGGAACTGCACGCCCTGTTCACCTCCGGCCAGCTGGAAGTGAGCAAGGCCGACGATGCCACCGGCGAAGGCGTGTCGAAGGAAGAGATCCTGGGCGACCGTCCGCAGCAGGCCGACGAGCTGCTGGCGAAGACCGCTGCGCGCTGGGGCTGGCTGCTGGCCAACCTGGACCATCCTTTGCGGGACGTGCTGCCGAAGCTGGCCGAATTCGGCCTCGACGGTTTCATTGACACCTTCGAGCGCCGCGTATCGGGCCAGCCGCAGGCAACCTTGTTCGACGTGGTGCAGGACCACACGGTGCGCGTCTCGTGGAAGAACGACATCCGCGCGCCGCTGCGCCAGATCTTCAACGGCGCGGCGTATAAACCGATCCTTGATGAGGCTACTGCGATCCATAAACGCGTGCTTCGTTCGCGCGTCTTCGTGGCACTGCACATGCACGCCGGCGACGGCAACGTCCACACCAACCTGCCGGTGAACTCGGACGACTACGCGATGCTGCAGGATGCGCACAAGGCCGTCGAGCGCATCATGAAGCTGGCGCGCTCCCTGGACGGCGTGATCTCGGGCGAGCACGGCATCGGCATCACCAAGCTCGAGTTCCTGACCGACGAAGAGATCCACGACTTCCGCGAGTATAAAAAGCGGGTCGATCCGGAAGGCCGCTTCAACAAGGGCAAGCTGCTGAATACCGACACCGCCTACGCCGACCTGCGCAATGCCTATACGCCGTCCTTCGGCCTGATGGGCCATGAGTCGCTGATCATGCAGCAGAGCGACATCGGCGAGATCGCCAACAGCATCAAGGACTGCCTGCGCTGCGGGAAGTGCAAGCCGGTCTGCACCACCCACGTGCCGCAATCGAACCTGCTGTACTCGCCGCGCGACAAGATCCTCGCGACCTCGGCCCTGATCGAAGCCTTCCTGTACGAGGAGCAGACCCGCCGCGGCGTGTCGATCCGCCACTGGGAAGAGTTCGAGGACGTCTCCGACCACTGCACCGTGTGCCACAAGTGCGTGACGCCGTGCCCGGTCAACATCGACTTCGGCGACGTCTCGATGAACATGCGTAACCTGCTGCGCAAGATGGACAAGCGCAGCTTCAAGCCGGCCAACCGCGCCGCCATGTTCTTCCTGAACGCGACCGACCCGACCACCATCAACCTGACCCGCAAGGCCATGGTCGACCTGGGCTACAAGGCCCAGCGCCTCGGCGCCAGCGTGCTGAAGGCGGTGGCGAAGGAGCAGACCAAGGCGCCGCCGCCGACCACCGGCAAGGCGCCGGTGCGCGAGCAGGTGATCCACTTCGTGAACAAGAAGATGCCGGGCAACCTGCCGAAGAAGACGGCGCGGGCACTCCTGGACATCGAGGACGACAAGGTCATCCCCATCATCCGCAATCCGAAGGTGACCAACGCCGACACCGAGGCCGTGTTCTACTTCCCGGGCTGCGGCTCCGAGCGCCTGTTCTCGCAGGTGGGCCTGGCGACCCAGGCGATGCTGTGGGAAGTCGGCGTGCAGACCGTGCTGCCGCCGGGCTATCTGTGCTGCGGCTATCCCCAGCGCGGCGCCGGCCAGTACGACAAGGCCGACAAGATGATGACGGATAACCGCGTGCTGTTCCACCGCATGGCSAAYACSCTGAACTACCTCGACATCAAGACSGTGSTGGTSWSCTGCGGCACCTGCTACGACCAGCTCGCGACCTACGAGTTCGAGAAGATCTTCCCGGGCTGCCGCATCATGGACATCCATGAGTACCTGCTGGAGAAGGGCGTCAGGCTGGAAGGCGTGACCGGTACCCGCTACATGTACCACGACCCCTGCCACACGCCGATGAAGCTGCAGGATTCGATGAAGACCGTGAACGCGCTGGTGCAGACCGCGGACAACGTGAAGATCGAGAAGAACGATCGCTGCTGCGGCGAGTCCGGTACCTTTGCCGTTTCTCGCCCGGACATCGCGACCCAGGTCCGCTTCAGGAAGGAAGAAGAGATGGAGAAGGGCGCCGACAAGCTGCGCGCCGACGGCTTCAGCGGCGACGTCAAGATCCTGACCAGCTGCCCGTCCTGCCTGCAGGGCCTGTCGCGCTACAACGACGACTCGGGCACGACCGCCGACTACATCGTGGTCGAGATGGCGCGGCATCTGCTGGGCGAGAACTGGATGCCGAACTACGTGGCGAATGCGAACAACGGCGGTATCGAAAGGGTGCTGGTATGACGAGGCAAGCCGGCTGCGAGCTGTGCGAACTGGCGGCTTCGTCCAAGGTGGTCGCCAACGACAAGTTCTCGGTGATCCTGGCGAACGAGCCCAACTACCCAGGCTTCGCCCGCGTGATCTGGAACGAGCATGTGCGCGAAGTGAGCGACCTGCCTGACGCGGACCGCCTGCTGCTGAACGAGGCGGTGTGGAAGCTGGAGCAGGCCGTGCGCGAGGTGATGCAGCCGCTGAAGGTCAACGTTGCCAGCCTGGGCAATGTGGTGCCGCATTTGCACTGGCATGTGATTCCGCGTTATGCGGACGATGCGCATTTTCCGGCGCCGGTTTGGGCCCAGGCGGTGCGCGAGACTCCTGCGGACGTGCTGGCGCAGAGGCGGGCCCTGGTTCCCCAGTTGGCGGAAGCGATCAAGCGAAAATTCGCAAACCGATAAAACAGCGCCCATCCTTACCCTACGCACCCTCGTTCCCGCCTTCGCCGGAATGACGGCTCATCGGCCAACATTCATCGCTAGCTTTCGATCATGCCCACCCCCACCAACCTGACCATCCGCCAGCAATCCAAAATCCTGGAAATCGCCTTCGACGACGGCGCCGCCTTCTCCATCCCCTTCGAGCTGATGCGCGTCTACTCGCCCTCGGCCGAAGTGAAGGGCCACGGGCCCGGCCAGGAAGTGCTGCAGGTCGGCAAGCGCGATGTCGGTATCGAAGGCGTCGAGCCGGTCGGTAACTATGCCATCAAGCCGCTGTTCACCGACGGCCACCAGTCCGGCATCTATACCTGGGACTACCTGTACAAGCTGGGCAAGGAAGAGGCGGCGCTGTGGCAGGACTACCTGCAGCGCCTGCACTCTGCCGGCTTCGAGGGCGATAGCGGCCGTGCGCCGGGCACCGTGCTGCCGGGCGCGCAATCCAAGCCGCATGCCTGCGGCCACCATCACTAAGCTAAGCGCTGACCAGCCGTTCGCCGAGGGCGCGCAGCAGCGTTGCGCCGTCGCCCCTCCAGGCACTGCCGTGCATGCACGCCAGGGTGCCGGGCGATTCGGATGCCAGGTGCTCGATCAATTCCCTGGTATGGGTCGAGTGCGAGAAATAATCCATCGGTTTCCGGAACGCTTCGCTGTTCTCCAGGATGTCGTCGCTGGTCAGGGCGGCCTCGCCAAGGCCGCCCTGGGTGAACAGGTCGCCGCAAAACAGCGTTTTGGTTCGGGTATCCATCAGGAAGCCTGTTTCCCAGCCGTGAGGCAGATGTGGCGCATCGAGCCATTTGACCGAGCGTTTTCCCAGGCTGAGCTCGGCGCCGTCGGCCATGGCCAGGGCTGGCCGGTCCGCAAAATCGTTCACCGACACCATTGCCGCAACCCGGCTGCACAAGGGGGCGGCCTCGGGCGCAACGCCCAGCCATTCATTCAGGGAACCGCACTCGTCCGCTTCGAAATGCGACAGGGCGATGAAGCGCAGATGGCTCACCGGCATGACGCTTTCCACGGCTTCCCAGACCAGCGGGAACATCTTTCTTGGCCCGGTGTGAAAAAGAAGCGGTTGATCGTCGACGACCAGGTATTGGTTGAAGGAGAAGCCGCCCGGTACGAGATTGACCGGGGTATTGATGCGATAAACGCCGTCGGCGATTTCGTGGACATTGGTGCCGGCGGCTGCATTGGTGATGGCCATATCGAGCTCCAGAGAAGTCACTCCAGACAGTCAATGTAGGTGAGACCGGGCCCAAGGTAAACGAAAAAAGCGCCGGCGAAATCGCACGGCGCTTTTTATGGAGCCGGTCGGGCCGGCTGGTCGGCAATCATGCCTGGGGCTGGATGTTCGCAGCTTGCTTGCCCTTCGGGCCGGTGGTGATTTCGAAGCTGACGCGCTGGTTCTCCGCCAGCGATTTGAAGCCGGCCACATTGATCGCCGAAAAATGCGCGAACAGGTCGTCGCCGCCATCATCCGGTTTGATGAAGCCGAAGCCTTTGGAATCGTTGAACCATTTCACAGTGCCAGTCGCCATGTTATTTCTCTCTCAAAAGGATTTTGTCTAAAACTTTGCCCGTCTCCGCTGGTCTCCGCCATGTGGAGTTAACAAAGCTGAATCACTATAAGCAAAATTTTAAGAAAGTGCTGCACGATTGAAACGATGTCGTGAATTTTACGACAGCGATGTTCAAAATCATTCCAGACGGGAAAAATGCTTGTGCCGGGAGATGTTTTCGACGCCGAAGCGGACACTCGCACGCGCAGGAATGTGGCCTTCGCACATCCATAGGCGTCGGTCCGCATGCCGCTTGTATAATGCGACAAGATCAAAAGGCAAACGATATGACCAACACCACCCATTTCGGCTACAAGACCGTCTCCGAAGAAGAGAAGGTCCATGAAGTCGCCAAGGTATTCCACTCGGTCGCGTCCAAGTACGACGTGATGAACGACCTGATGTCCGGCGGCCTGCACCGCATCTGGAAGACCTTCACCATCGCCCAGGCGGGCATCCGTCCCGGCTTCAAGGTGCTCGACATCGCCGGCGGCACCGGCGACCTGTCCAAGGCCTTCGCCAAGCAGGCGGGCCCGAGCGGCGAGGTCTGGCTTACCGACATCAACGAGTCGATGCTGCGCGTCGGCCGCGATCGTCTATTGAATAAAGGTCTAGTCACCCCCACCTTGCTGTGTGACGCAGAGAAACTGCCGTTCCCGGACAACTACTTCGACCGGGTCAGCGTGGCCTTCGGCCTGCGCAACATGACGCACAAGGACCAGGCGCTGGCGGAAATGCGCCGCGTGCTGAAGCCGGGCGGCAAGCTGCTGGTGCTGGAGTTTTCGAAGGTGGCCGCGCCGCTGCAGAAGCCGTACGACGTCTATTCGTTCTCGGTGCTGCCGTGGCTGGGCCAGCGCATCGCCAACGATGCCGAGAGCTACCGCTACCTGGCCGAGTCGATCCGCATGCATCCGGACCAGGAAACGCTGAAGTCGATGATGGAAAGCGTGGGCCTGGAACGCGTACAGTATTACAACCTGACGGCTGGTGTGGCCGCACTGCACACCGGCATCAAACTTTGAGGTGTCCACGATGAAGAAATTCTTGGCCAGCACGATGATCGCGGTGACCGCACTGTCCTTCGTCGCCGATGCGTTCGCACGTCCGGTGGGTGGCGGCCGTTCCTTCGGCCGGCAGTCGTCGTCGGTCAGCCGGATGCGGGCGCCCGCGCCCGCGCCGGCGCCGTCTCCCGCGCAGCAGCCGGGCTACCAGAGTCCGGCGCCGACCCCGATGGCGCCGCAACCGATTCCGCAAAAGCGTCCGAGCATGTGGAAGGGCGTACTGGGCGGCGCCCTGCTGGGCCTGGGCCTGGGCGCGCTGTTCTCGCACTTCGGCATCGGCGGGGCCATGGCCAGCGCGCTGTCCTCGATCCTGATGATCCTGCTGCTGGTGTTCGCCGTGATGTTCATCGTGCGCATGTTCCGCCGCAAGGACACCCCGGCCAATCCGCCGTTCTCGGGCTTTAACCAGAACCCGGTGCCGGCTTCGGCCTCGGCCACCCCGGAAATCGGTTCCGGCCTGAACCAGGGCTGGCAGCCGAACGCGAACCAGGCTTATTCGGGCGGCTATAACCAGCCGACTTCGAACGTGTCGCTGAACAAGCAGGCCGCGCACGAGCAGTGGGGCGTGCCGGCCGGCTTCGACACCGAGGCCTTCCTGCGCCATGCGAAAGCGTCGTTCATCCGCATGCAGGCCGCCTGGGACCGTGGCGACGTCGCCGACCTGCGCGAATTCACCGCGCCCGAGGTGTTCGCCGAGCTGCAGCTGCAGATCCAGGAGCGCGGCGGCAAGCAGGACTATACCGAGGTCGTCTCGATCGACGCCCAGCTGCTGGGCATCGAGACCACCGAACGCGATTACCTGGCCAGCGTGCAGTTCGACGGCATGATCCGCAACGCCCCGGGCGCCCAGGCCGAACCTTACGTCGAGGTGTGGAACCTGGCCAAGCCGCTGAACGGCAATGGCGGTTGGGTCCTGGCGGGCATTCAACAGATCACGTAAGATCATTTTTGCAAGATTTTTTGCCATAACGATCTGTGCTGCCGGGTTTGTGCCTCGGCGAACTGGTAAGATCGAAACCGCCCAACACAGGGCGGTTTTTTTTTAACGCAAGCTTCAATGTCATCGACTCCTACTTTCTTAAGCGTAGCGACCATCAACCACCTGCTGGCCCAGGAAGCCTGGGCGCGCGACACCCTGATGCGCCGTGCCGGCAAGGTTGCCTGCATCGACATGGGCCACCTGCGCCTGTGCATGCGCGTGGCCAGGGACGGCATGCTGGAGGTGGCCGGCGGCGACGATGTGCCCGACGTGACCATCCACGTCAAGCCGGGCGACCTGCCGCTGATCCTGCAGAACCGCGACCGCGCGTTTTCCTATGTGCGCATCGAGGGTGACGCGGAATTCGCCAACACCATCTCCCAGCTCTCGAAAGGGCTGCGCTGGGATGCCGAGCACGATCTCGACCGCCTGTTCGGGCCGATCGCGGCAAACCGGCTGGCGGGCGGCGCGCGCGCGGCCGTCTCGCATGCCACGGGCAGCGCACGCCGGCTGGCCGAGAACGTCGCCGAATTCCTGCTGGAAGAGCGCCGCGTCCTGATCCGCCCGAGCAGCGTCGACGCCTTCGCCGATGAGGTGAACCGCCTGCGCGACGACGTCGAGCGCTCGGCCAAGCGGATCGCCAGGCTGGAGCAGAAACTCGAACAGACACTGGAACAACAGCGGGCGCAGCGCCCGCCAACGGATAGCTGATGATTCTGAAATTCCTGCGCCTCCTGAAGATCCTGACGGTTTTCACGAAATACGGTCTCGACGAAATTGCGATGTCCGGCCTGGACGTGCCGCGCACCGCCCGCTTCATCAACTCGGTGTTCTTCTGGCGCCGCATCACCTCGCCGCGCGCGATCCGCCTGCGCCTGGCGCTGGAGGAGCTGGGCCCGATCTTCGTGAAGTTCGGCCAGGTGCTGTCGACCCGTCCCGACCTGATGCCGCCGGATATCGTGGCCGAGCTGTCGCTGCTGCAGGACCGCGTGCCGCCCTTCGATTCCGACCTCGCCATCGCCCAGATCACGCGCTCGCTCGGCGCGCCTCCGAGCGAGCTGTTCGCCACCTTCGAACGCACCCCGGTGGCCTCGGCCTCGATCGCCCAGGTCCACTTCGCCACCCTGAAGAACGGCAAGGAAGTCGCGGTGAAAGTGCTGCGGCCCGGGATGAAGTCGACCATCGACGAAGACCTGGCCCTGATGCAGATGGCGGCCGGCCTGATCGAGAAAGTGTGGCCGGACAGCCGGCGCCTGAAGCCGCGCGAAGTGGTCGCCGAATTCGACAAGTACCTGCACGACGAACTCGACCTGATGCGCGAAGCCGCCCAGGCCAGCCAGCTGCGCCGCAACTTCGCCAACTCGACCCTGCTGATGGTCCCGGAGATGTACTGGGATTACTGCTCCAGCAGCGTGATCGTGATGGAGCGCATGAACGGCATCCCGATCTCGCAGACCGACCGCCTGATCGCCGCCGGCGTCGACCTGAAAAAACTGTCGCGCGACGGCGTCGAGATCTTCTTCACCCAGGTCTTCCGTGACGGTTTCTTCCACGCCGATATGCACCCCGGGAACATCCTGGTGTCGGTGGAAGAGGCGACCTTCGGGCGCTACATCGCGCTCGACTTCGGCATCGTCGGCACCCTGAACGACTTCGACAAGGACTACCTGTCGCAGAACTTCCTGGCCTTCTTCCGCCGCGACTACAAGCGCGTGGCCGAGGCCCACATCGAATCCGGCTGGGCGCCGCGCGACACCCGCGTCGACGAACTGGAAGCCGCGGTGCGCGCCACCTGCGAGCCGATCTTCGACCGCCCGCTGAAGGACATCTCCTTCGGCCAGGTGCTGCTGCGCCTGTTCCAGACCTCGCGCCGCTTCAACGTCGAGGTGCAGCCGCAGCTGGTGCTGCTGCAGAAGACCATGCTGAATATCGAAGGCCTGGGACGCCAGCTGGATCCTGAACTCGACCTGTGGAAGACGGCGAAGCCCTATCTGGAGCGCTGGATGGCCGAGCAGGTCGGCTGGCGCGGCATGGTCGAGCGCCTGCGCGACGAAGCGCCGCGCTTTGCCCAGATCTTTCCGCAGATCCCGCGCCTGGTGCACCAGGTGCTGCACAAGCATGCGCACAGCGACCTCGACATGGGCGACCTGATGGCCAAGCTGGTGGAGAACCAGCGCCGCACCAACCGCCTGCTGGCCGCGCTGGCCTGCATCACCAGCGTTGCGGTGATCGGCCTGGCCGCCGTGCATTTCGTTCACCCCTGACGCCATGCCGGATTTTTCCAACCGCGACCCGCTCGCGCCCGCGTTCTGGGACGAGCGCTTCGACAAGCAGTTCACACCCTGGGACCGCGGCGGCGCGCCGGCCGAACTGCGCGCCTTCGTGGCGCAGGCGAACAAGCCCATGTCCGCACTGGCGCCGGGCTGCGGCTCCGGCTACGAACTGGCGCTGATGCTGGAGGCGGGCTGGGACGCCACCGCGATCGACTTCTCGGCCACCGCCGTCGCCCGCGCCAAACGCCTGGCGGGGCAGTGGGCCGGCCACATCGTGCAGGCCGATTTCTTCGAGTATGTGCCGCCGCGCCCGCTCGACCTGGTCTACGAACAGGCCTTCCTGTGCGCGCTGCCGCGGGCGCGCTGGCCGGAAGTCGCCCAGCGTTGGGCGGCGCTGCTGGCGCCCGGCGGTCTGCTGGCCGGCTACTTCTTTTTCGACGACGCGCCCAAGGGCCCGCCCTTCGGCATCGCCCGCCCGCAGCTGGACGCGCTGTTGACGCCGCATTTCGACTGCGTGGTGGACCAGGACGTGCTTGAATCGATTCCTGTCTTTGCCGGTAAGGAGCGCTGGCTGGTGTGGCGCAGGCGCTGAGCGTCTAGTGCTTGCACACGGCGCGGAAGCCGGCCGCGCAATACGCAATCATGCGCGGCGCAATCGCATCCATGTCGGACGAGGAGGCATGGCCTTCGGATAACTGGTCCAGGCGGCCGGTGGCGCCCAGGGTCAGGGTCAGGGCGCCGGTAAGGAATTGGTAGCTGTAGAACAGGTCGTCGATGCCGGCACGCGGCAGCACCCGCTGCAGCAGGCCGATGAAGCGCCGCACCACCGGGTCGAAGTGGCTGGTCATGGTGTCCGCGCCCCAGCCGCGCGAGCTGTTGACCAGGGCGAGCAGGGCGAAATAATTCTTCCAGCCCGGATCGGCGTGGCGCGCCCGGTCGAGCAGGGGCATCAGGAAGGCCGAAGCGACGCCTTCGACCGTCATGCGATCGCCGTGCGCTTCCTCGTAGCGGGCCATCGCCTCCATGCGGTCCTGGTTGATCGGGCCGGCACGGCGCGCGAACACGGCATCGAACAATTCCTGCTTGGTGCCGAAGTAATAATGGACCAGGGCCGAGTCGACCCCGCATTCGACGGCGACGGCGCGCACCGTGACGCCATGGAAGCCATGTACCGAGAACAGTTTTTCGGCGGCGTCGAGGATCACGGGAGCGGTTTCCTTGCCGCCCTCGATCTTGGGACGGCGGCCGGGGCGGGGAGGTGAGGAACGCGTCATTAGCTCAGGAAAAGAAAAGGGCCCGCAGAGGGCCCCGATTTGAAGTCGTTCTTTTATGGCTTGGCGGCGACGGCAGAGCCAGTCGCGCAAACTTCTGTTTCTTAGCAACTAAGGAGTGCTATTTAAACAGGTAAGTTGATGTTCGGCAAACGCAACTCATCGATCGTGCGGAATAAAAACAACACTGTTGCCAGATAGCAGCAAGTTGCAAGCGTATTCATTCGCCCCGGCGGTGGCGCCAAGGGGCAAAACCTTCCGCAAAAGCTTTATAATTCAGGGTTTTGATGATTTTTGCGGAGTATTCAGATGCCGATTTACGCCTACCGCTGCGATGAATGCGGTTTTGCCAAGGATGTACTGCAAAAGATTTCGGATCCGGTGCTGAGCGTCTGCCCGTCGTGTGGCAAGTCATCGTTCAAGAAGCAAGTCACCGCCGCCGGTTTCCAGCTTAAAGGAACCGGCTGGTATGTGACCGACTTCCGCGGTGGCAGCGCGCCGGCGACCGGCGCGGCACCCGCGACCGGCAGTGCCGACAGCGGCGCCAGCGCCAGCGCCGGTTCCGGTTCCGGTTCCACCACCAGCAGCGAGAGCGGCAGCACCGCCCGCGCCGCGCCCGCGTCGACGAGTTCCGATGCGTAAATATTTCATCACCGGCGCGCTGGTCCTGGTTCCCCTGGCGATTACCGCCTGGGTGCTCAATTTCGTGATCAGCACGCTCGACCAGTCGCTCGTGCTGGTGCCGAGCGAGTGGCAGCCGCGCACCTATATCCCGGGCCTGGGCGCGATCATCACGCTGGCGATCGTGTTCCTGACCGGCGTGCTGACCAATAACCTGGTCGGCAAATGGTTCGTGCGACTGTGGGAGCGCCTGCTGAACCGCATCCCGGTCGTCAACTCGATCTACGGCAGCGTCAAGCAGGTGTCCGACACCCTGTTCTCGTCCTCGGGCAACGCCTTCCGCAAGGCCGTGCTGATCCCGTACCCGCACGAGAACTCCTATACGATCGCCTTCCTGACCGGGGTGCCGGGCGGCGACGTGAAGAACCATCTGGTGGGCGACTACGTGAGCGTGTACGTGCCGACCACCCCGAACCCGACCTCGGGCTTCTTCCTGATGATGGAACGCAGCCGGGTGGTCGAACTGGACATGACGGTCGACGCGGCCCTGAAGTACATCGTGTCGATGGGCGTCGTGGCGCCGGCCACTGCCGGCGATGCCGACACCGCCGCCGCCGCCGTCAAGGATTCTCAAGAAATCAAACGCCTGGCAGCAGGCACCGAATAACCAACCTGGATCGAAAAACTATGTCCTCCATGCGTACCAACTACTGCGGCCTCGTGACCGAAGAGCTGCTGGGCCAAACCGTCAGCCTGTGCGGCTGGGTGCACCGCCGCCGCGACCACGGCGGGGTCATCTTCATCGACCTGCGCGACCGTGAAGGCCTGGTGCAGGTTGTCTGCCACCCCGACAATGCCGACGTCTTCAAGGGCGCCGAGCACGTGCGCAACGAGTACTGCCTGCGCATCACCGGCACCGTCGTGAACCGCCTGGAGGGCACCGCCAACGCCAACCTGAAGTCGGGCAAGATCGAGATCAACACCACCCAACTGGAAGTGCTGAACGCCTCGGTGCCGGTGCCGTTCCAGCTGGACGACGACAACCTGTCGGAAACCACCCGCCTGACCCACCGCGTGCTCGACCTGCGCCGCGACCAGATGCAGCACAACCTGCGCCTGCGCTACAAGGTGTCGATGGAAGTCCGCAAGTACCTGGACAACCTGGGCTTCATCGACATCGAAACCCCGATGCTGGGCAAGTCGACCCCGGAAGGCGCCCGCGACTACCTGGTGCCGTCGCGCGTCAACCCGGGCACTTTCTTCGCGCTGCCGCAGTCGCCGCAGCTGTTCAAGCAGCTGCTGATGGTCGCCAACTTCGACCGCTACTACCAGATCACCAAGTGCTTCCGCGACGAAGACCTGCGCGCCGACCGCCAGCCGGAATTCACCCAGATCGACTGCGAGACCTCCTTCCTGACCGAGCAGGAAATCCGTGACCTGTTCGAAGACATGATGCGCGTGGTCTTCAAGAACGCCGCCGGCATCGACCTGCCGAACCCGTTCCCGGTGATGGACTTCGCTACCGCCATGGGCTCCTACGGTTCGGACAAGCCGGACATGCGCGTCAAGCTGCAGTTCACCGAACTGACCGAACTGATGAAGACCGTCGAGTTCAAGGTCTTCAACAGCGCCGCCAACATGACGGGCGGCCGCGTGGTCGGCCTGCGCGTGCCGCAGGGCGGTTCGATGCCGCGTTCGGAAATCGACGCCTACACCCAATTCGTCGCCATCTACGGCGCCAAGGGCCTGGCCTACATCAAGGTCAACGAGAAGGCCAAGGGCCGCGATGGCCTGCAGTCGCCGATCGTGAAAAACCTGTCGGACGAAGTGCTGGCGCAAGTGCTCGAACTGACCGGCGCCGAAGACGGCGACCTGATCTTCTTCGGCGCCGACAAGGCCAAGGTCGTCAACGACGCCATGGGCGCGCTGCGCGTGAAGATCGGCCACTCGGAATTCGGCAAGAAGGCTGGCCTGTTCGACGACGTCTGGTCGCCGCTGTGGGTGATCGACTTCCCGATGTTCGAGTACGACGACGAAGCGAACCGCTGGACCGCGACCCACCACCCGTTCACCGCGCCGAAGGACGGCCACGAGGACATGCTGGAATCGAACCCGGGCGCCTGCATCGCCAAGGCCTACGACATGGTCCTGAACGGCTGGGAACTGGGCGGCGGCTCGATCCGTATCCACCGCGAAGAAGTCCAGAGCAAGGTGTTCCGTGCCCTGAAGATCGACGCCGAAGAAGCCCAGCTGAAGTTCGGCTTCCTGCTGGACGCCCTGCAGTACGGCGCGCCGCCTCACGGTGGCCTGGCCTTCGGCCTGGACCGCCTGATCACCCTGATGACCGGCTCGACCTCGATCCGCGACGTGATCGCCTTCCCGAAGACCCAGCGCGCCCAGGACCTGCTGACCAACGCGCCGTCGGAAGTCGACGAGAAGCAGCTGAAAGAGCTGCATATCCGTCTGCGTAACGAGCAGCCGAAGGTCGCTTAAAGCATCGTAGGGTGGGCACGGCGAGCCCACCCTACAATAGCGTCATGCCCCACAAAATCCCCGAATCCGTCCTCGTCGTCATCCACACCGCCGACCTCGAGGTCCTGCTGATCGAACGCGCCGACCGGCCCGGCTTCTGGCAATCCGTCACCGGTTCCCTCGACCGCGTCGACGAACCCCTCCTGGAAACCGCCGCCCGCGAACTGTTCGAGGAAACCGGCATCGTCGCCGATGGCGAACGGATCAAGCTGCAGGACTGGCACCTGTCCAACGTCTACGAGATCTACCAGACCTGGCGCCACCGTTATGCACCCGGCATAACGCACAATACCGAGCACGTCTTCTCCGTCTGCGTGCCGCGCGACATCCCGATCGTCCTGGCGCCGCGCGAGCATCTGCACTTCGCCTGGCTGCCGCTGCTGGAGGCCGCCGACCGCTGCTTCTCGAGCTCGAACGCGGAAGCGATCCTGCAGTTGCCGCGGCATTTTCCCTCCTGATCCTGGCGCTTGCTGAGTCCATCTTTATGCGTATTGCAGAAAGATGGCGACCGCAATCGTGCTGTTCAACGCTGGTGGCGGTGCTGCCGTACCGGCTGGACCGCTCGACCACGGCGCTGGTGCGCGGCTTCACGGCAGTGCTGGTGACCCACGACGTGCAGGAGGCCGTGGTGCTGGCCGACCGCATCCTTCTTGTGGAACAGGGACGGCTGGCAATGGACTTGGCGGTCGGGCTGGCGCGCCCTCGCGCACGCGGCAGCGCGGCTTTTGGTGTACTCGAGAAACAAGTGCTCGACAGGGTGTTGGATGTGCGTCACAGCGACGTGCATACATAAAAAAATTGATGAGTAAAACTCCTACGCGTCTGTCAGTTGTAACCTACAGTTTCATAGGGTTTTCAGAATTTAATTCGGAACTGATGAGATAACACAATAGATTAGTTCGTTTGACAGGGTGAAACGATTTGACTAAGGTCAATAAATCGCCATTGGCGAGTTTTTGTTTTTGCAAGTCCAACAAGGATACTGGGAGGAACTATGAGCGAACGCAAGCACGAGCAGAAAGTAAAAGATGTCAGCGTCGACGAAGATTATCTGTGCATCGAATTGCTGAACGGTCTGCTCTTGACAGGCCCGCTGCGCACCAACCCGATTCGCCGTGAAAGCAGCGAATCAAACAATAATGCACCGGCTGAGCACTTCCTGCCGGCAATGAGCATCTGATCCCTTGGCCATTCCCGGCGTGCCCCGGGAATGGCGTCCCGCCCAGGCATCCACTGCCGAATCTGATGCGCCGCACGATTGGCGCTCTGTCCAGAAGAACACGGAATGATGGGGTTAAAATGTTCCCATGAAAATTCGTGTTGCGACCTACAACATCCACAAAGGCGTTTCGTCCTTCCGCAGTACGCCGCGCGTACTGGCGCTGAAAAAAGCCATCGGTACCTTTGGTGCGGATGTCGTGTTCCTGCAGGAAGTGCAGGGCCGGCACGACCGCTACCAGGCGCGCTATGGCGAAAAGGTACGCAGCCCTCACCACCACTGGCCGGACACTGCCCAGCACGAGTTCTTCGCCGGCGAATCCCTGCATGCCGCCTATGGCATGAACGCGGTCTACGATCACGGCCACCACGGCAATGCGCTGCTGTCCTGCTTCCCGATCGCCAACCAGCATAACCACGACGTTTCCGATCACGCCTACGAGCAGCGCGGCATCCTGCATTGCGTGCTGGACACGCCGGACTGCAAGGTGCACTGCTATGTCGTCCACCTGGGCCTGTTCGAAGGCAGCCGCCGGCGCCAGACCGATGCCCTGATCAATGCCATCAACGAGTCGGCGCCGAACGGCGAACCGGTCATCATCGCCGGCGACTTCAACGACTGGCGCAATACCCTCAGCGATTGCCTGCGCATGAAGCTGGGCGTGGTCGAGGTGTTCGACGAACTGGAGCGGCGTTCCTCGCGGATCGGCGAACTGGTGCGCAAGGTCCGCGACCGCGAGCGCAGCCTGGTGCCGGCGCGGACCTTTCCGGCGGCCTTGCCCTGGTTCCGTCTCGACCGCATCTATGTACGCGGCTTCAAGGTCGAGCAGGCGGAAGTCCTGCACGGGCCGCAATGGGCGCGCCTGTCGGACCACGCGCCCATCGTTGCCAACCTGAGCCTGGCCTAGTCCGCCCATGCGAACGGTTTCCTACGTCGGCAACAACGACGTCAGACTGTTGGAAAGCGGCGGCAACTATTTCAGGGAGTTGCTGGCCGCGATCGATTCCGCGAAGCACGAGGTCCTCTACGAGACCTATATCTACGCCGAGGACGACACCGCGCGCGCCGTCACCGACGCCCTGATCCGCGCCGCCAAGCGCGACGTCAAGGTGCGGGTGCTGGTCGACTGGTTCGGGACCGGGCGCCGGGTCGCCTGCCGCCTCGGCGAGGAATTCGCCAAACACTGCGTGCACTACCGCATGTTCAACCCCTGGTTCCGGCGCGGCGTGGCGCGCAGCCACCGCAAGATCGTCGTGATCGACGGCCAGACGGCTTTCGTGGGCGGCATCAATACCAACGACGATTCGCTGTGCGACTACGCACCCTACGAGCCGCTGCCGGCGCCGCGCTGGGATTTCGCGGTGCGCGTGCGCGGCCCGCTGGTGGAGCGCATCCACCGCGAATCCCAGGCCCAGTGGACCCGCGCCGGCCACCTGAACATCAAGCACCGCTACCACCTGTTCAAGGAAACCCGCAAGCAGGCGCCGGGGCTGGGCGAGCATCCGATGCGCGCCGGCTTCGTGGTGCGCGACAACCTGCGCAATCGCCGCACCATCCAGCGCGCCTACCTGCAGGCGATCGGCCGCGCCCGCAAGCGCGTGCTGATGGCCACGCCGTACTTCGCGCCGGGGCTCAAGTTCCGCCAGGCGCTGGCCCAGGCCGCGCGGCGCGGGGTCGACGTCTGCCTCCTGATCGGCGTCGGCGAATTCCGCATGCAGGACGCGGTGGCGGGGTCCTTCTATCCGCAGCTGCTGGCGGCCGGGGTGCGCATCGTCGAGTACCGCCGGACCCAGCTGCACGCCAAGGTGGCGGTGGTCGACCACGACTGGGCCACGGTGGGATCGAGCAATTGCGACGCCCTGTCGCTGTTCGTGAACCAGGAAGCCAATGTGGTGGTGCGCGACGCCGCCTTCGCCTCCAGCATGGCGAAGCAGATCGAGCGCGGCATCGCCGAAGGTGTGCCGGTCGGGCTCGATGATTTGAGGCAACTTGGTTGGGTGCGCCGCACCGGCCATGAAATGGCCTATCTTTTGTATAAACTGACGATGCGGATCTTTACGATCGGCTATGCCTGAACAGACACCCGGATTTATGAGCGAAAACGAGAACGTACGGATCGACAAATGGCTGTGGGCGGCGCGCTTCTTCAAGACGCGCTCGCTGGCGGCGGAAGCGGTCGACCGTGGACGGATCAAGATCAACGCCGAGAACGTCAAGCCGGCGCGCGCCGTGAAAGTGGGCGACAAGCTCCTCATCGACAACGGTTCGACCCGCTGGGAAGTCATCGTGCAGGGCCTGTCCGGCACCCGCGGCCCGGCCCCGGTTGCGCAGGCGCTCTACCGCGAAACGGAGGTCAGCATCCAGAAGCGCGCGAACGACCAGGAAGCGCGCCGCCTGTTCCCCGAGCCCAGCAGCACGATCAAGGGAAGGCCGACCAAGCGCGACCGCCGGGCGATCGAACGGGCCGGGGACTCGTAGGGTGCACACTGCGTGTCCACGCCGGCCGCGCCCACCCTACTAGAACCGCGCCTCTAAACTTCCCGTTTGACATTTCAAGGCTGGTAGATAATAGTACGAGCGTTCGGATTTTTCTCGATCCACTGGGAGCATCGTATCAATACTTCAGCCAAATCCATGGTCATGCGCAAGGGCGAGATGACGCGTGCAGCGATTCTCGACGTTGCGCTCGAACTCGCCAGCCGCGACGGCCTCGAGGGCCTCACGATCGGCCTGCTGGCCGATCGCATGAACATGAGCAAATCGGGCGTGTTCGCCCACTTCGGTTCGCGGGAAGACCTGCAGATCGAAGTGCTGAAACTTTATCACCGCCGCTTCGAACAGGAAATCTTCTTCCCCAGCGTGAAGGAGCCGCGAGGCCTGCCGCGCCTGGAGGCGATGTTCAAGCACTGGCTCAAGCGCGTCTCGGTCGAGATCGCGTCGGGCTGCATCTATATCAGCGGCGCCGTCGAGTACGACGACCGTCCGGGACCGATCCGCGACGAGCTGGTCGGCATGGTGCAGATCTGGCAGAACGCCCTGGTACGCTGCGCCCGGCAGGCCGTCGACTGCGGCGACCTGAAGGCCGACACCGACCCCCAGCAGCTGGTGTACGAGATGTACGGCCTGGTGCTGGCGGTGCACCACGATGCCCGCTTCCTGCGCATTCCCGGCGCCCCCGACCGCGCTCACCGCGGCTTCGCGCGCCTGATCGAGAACTACCGCAATCCCGCAAAGTAATCACCACACACCAATCATTACCTTCGTCAGGAGAACAACATGGGTCAGTACGTCGCGCCAATCCGGGATATGCAGTTCGTTCTGCATGAATTCCTGAACGTCGCCGAAGAGTTCAAGAGCCTGCCGGCGTACCAGGAGATCGACGCCGACATCATCAACCAGGTGCTCGAAGAAGGCGCGAAGTTCACGCAGGAAGTGCTGTTCCCCCTGAATCACTCCGGCGACCGCGAAGGCTGCCACTACGACGCCGCAACCAGGACCGTCACCACGCCGAAGGGCTTCAAGGAAGCCTACAAGCAGTACGTGGAAGGCGGCTGGGCCGCGCTGGCCTGCGATCCGGAATACGGCGGCCAGGGCCTGCCGGTGGCGCTGAACAACTCCTTCTACGAGATGCTGAACTCGTCGAACCAGGCCTGGTCGATGTACCCGGGCCTGTCGCACGGCGCCTACGAGTGCCTGAAGGAGCACGGCACCGAAGACCAGAAGAAGTTCTACCTGCCGAAGCTGGCCTCGGGCGAGTGGACCGGCACCATGTGCCTGACCGAAGCCCACTGCGGCACCGACCTGGGCCTGCTGCGCTCGAAGGCCGAGCCGCAAGCCGACGGCACCTATAAAATCACCGGCTCGAAGATCTTCATCTCGGCCGGCGAGCACGACATGTCGGAAAACATCGTCCACCTGGTGCTGGCGCGCCTGCCGGACGCACCGGAAGGCAGCAAGGGCATCTCGCTGTTCCTGGTGCCGAAATTCCTGCCGAACGCCGACGGCCAGCCGGGCGAGCGCAACCCGATCTTCTGCGGCGCCATCGARSASAAGATGGGCATCCACGGCAACGCCACCTGCCAGATGAACCTGGACGGCGCGGTCGGCACCCTGATCGGCCAGCCGCACAAGGGCCTGAACGCGATGTTCGTGTTCATGAACGCCGCCCGCCTGGGCGTCGGCATGCAGTCGCTGGGCCTGACCGAAGTCGCCTACCAGAACGCGCTGGTGTATGCGAAAGACCGCATCCAGATGCGTTCGCTGTCGGGCCCGAAGGCACCGGACAAGCCGGCCGACCCGATCATCGTGCACCCGGACGTGCGCCGCATGCTGCTGACCGCGAAGGCCTATGCCGAAGGCGCGCGCGCGCTGACCTCCTACGTGGCGCTGCAGATCGACCGCGAACTGAACCATCCGGACGAAGAAGTGCGCAAGGAAGCCGCCGGCGAAGTCGCGCTGCTGACCCCGATCGTCAAGGCCTTCATCACCGACAACGGCTGGATCGCCACCTCGGAAGCGATGCAGGTGTACGGCGGCCACGGCTACATCAGCGAGTGGGGCATGGAGCAGTACGTGCGCGACGCCCGCATCAACATGATCTACGAAGGCACCAACACCATCCAGTCGCTGGACCTGCTGGGCCGTAAGATCCTGATGGACAACGGTGCCAAGCTGCGCGCCTTCGGCGAGAAGATCAAGGCCTTCGTGGAAGACAACGGCCTGGACGAGTCGCTGAGCGAATTCGTCACCCCGCTGGGCGAACTGGGCGAGAAGGTCACCAAGCTGACCATGGAAATCGGCATGAAGGCCTTCCAGAACCAGGACGAAGTCGGCGCCGCCGCCGTGCCTTACCTGCGCGTGGTCGGCCACCTGGTGTTCAGCTACTTCTTCGCGCAGATGGCGAAGATCGCACTGGAGAAGAAGGATTCAAGCGACAAGTTCTACGAAGCCAAGCTGGCAACGGCGCGCTTCTACTTCGGCCGCCTGTACCCGGAAACCGCGATGCTGATCCGTCAGGCGCGTTCGGGTTCGGCGAACCTGCTGGCGCTGGATGCAGATCTGTTCTAAGCAAGACCATCACGTACCAACGCGTACACCCGCTACATAGACCCGTCGTCCCCGCGCAGGTAGGGACCCAAGTTTGCCTGCAGATCGACGAACTTGGGTTCCCGCCTTCGCGGGAACGACGCTAACTAAGGATTACGAGAGATGACTAATTTCATCGTCAAGAAAGTCGCCGTGCTGGGCGCCGGCGTGATGGGCGCGCAGATTGCCGCGCACTGCGTCAACGCCAAGGTCCCGGTCGTGCTGTTCGACCTGCCTGCAAAAGAGGGCAACAAGAACGGCATCGTCCTGAAGGCCATCGAGAACCTGAAAAAACTGTCGCCGGCTCCGCTGGGCAACAAGGAAGATGCAAGCCTGATCGAAGTCGCCAACTACGAAGACAACCTCGACGTGCTGGCCGGCTGCGACCTGATCATCGAAGCCATCGCCGAGCGCATGGACTGGAAGCACGACCTGTATAAGAAGGTCGCGCCGCACATCGGCGCCAACGCCATTTTCGCCTCGAACACCTCGGGCCTGTCGATCGAGAAGCTGGCCGACGGCTTCGACGACAACCTGAAGGCGCGCTTCTGCGGCGTCCACTTCTTCAACCCGCCGCGCTACATGCACCTGGTCGAGCTGATCCCGACCGCGGCTACCCGCCTGGCAATCCTCGACCAGCTCGAGACCTTCCTGACCTCGACCCTGGGCAAGGGCGTGGTGCGCGCCAAGGACACCCCGAACTTCATCGCCAACCGCGTCGGCATCTTCGGCATGCTGGCCACCATCCATGAAGCCGAGAAGTTCGGCCTGTCGGTGGACGTGGTCGACGACCTGACCGGCGCCAAGCTGGGGCGCGCCAAGTCGGGCACCTTCCGCACCGCGGACGTGGTCGGCCTGGACACCATGGGCCACGTGATCAAGACCATGCAGGACAACCTGAAGGACGATCCTTTCTTCAGCGTCTACCAGACCCCGGCCGTACTGTCCAAGCTGATCGAGAAGGGCGCGCTGGGCCAGAAGGCCGGCGCCGGCTTCTACAAGAAGGTCGGCAAGGACATCATGCGCCTGGACTTCGCCACCGGCGAATACGTGCCGGGCGGCGCCAAGGCGGCCGACATCGTCGCGCGCATCCTGAAAGAGAAGGACCCGGTCAAGAAATTCAAGGCGATGCGCGAATCGACCAACCCGCAGGCGCAGTTCCTGTGGGCGATCTTCCGCGACGCCTTCCATTACATCGCCTTCCACCTGGAGTCGATTGCCGACAACGCACGCGACATCGACTTCGCGATGCGCTGGGGCTTCGGCTGGAGCGTCGGCCCGTTCGAGACCTGGCAGGCCGCCGGCTGGAACACCATCGCCCAGTGGGTGAAGGAAGACATCGAGGCCGGCAAGGCCCTGTCGAACGCACCGCTCCCGGCCTGGGTGTTCAGCGCACCGGTGTCGGAGAAAGGCGTGCACACCGCCGAGGGTTCCTACTCGGTCTCGAAGAACGCCTATGTGCCGGTATCGGACCTGCCGGTCTACCAGCGCCAGCAATTCCGCGCGCCGGTCGTCGGCAGCACCACGGTCGATCCGAAGACTGCCGGCACCACCGTGTTCGAGGACGACTCGGTACGCCTGTGGCACTCGGACGATGAAGTGCTGGTCATCTCGCTGAAGACCAAGATGCACGTGATCGGCGACGGCGTCATCAAGGGCATCAAGCGCGGCCTGGAAGAGGCGGAAAAGGGCTACAAGGGCCTGGTGATCTGGAATACCGACGCAGCCGAAGGCGGCGCCTTCTCGGCCGGCGCCGACCTGCAATCGGCCCTGCCGGCCTTCATGACCGGCGGCGCGAAGGCGATGGAGCCGATCGTGCGCGAGCTGCAGGACACCTTCATGGCCATGAAGTACTCGAACATCCCGGTGGTGGCGGCAGTAAGCGGCCTGGCCCTGGGCGGCGGCTGCGAGATGGCGCTGCACGCGTCGAAGCGCGTGGCCTCGATCGAGTCCTACATCGGCCTGGTCGAAGTCGGCGTCGGCCTGGTGCCGGCCGGCGGCGGCCTGAAGGAAGCGGCTGTACGCGCCGCCAACGAAGCCAAGGGCAACGACATCCTGCAATTCCTGAAGACCGGCTTCACCAACGCGGCCACCGCGCAGGTATCGAAATCCGCCCTCGAAGCGAAGGCCATGGGCTACCTGAAGGACGACGACGTCATCGTCTTCAACCCCTACGAACTGCTGCACGTGGCGAAGGTCACCGCGCGCTCGATGTTCGACGCCGGCTACCGCGCACCGCTGCGCCGCCCGGTCCCGGTCACCGGCCGCTACGGCTGGGCGACCATCCGCGGCCAGCTGGTCAACATGCGCGACGGCGGCTTCATCTCGGCCTATGACTACCACCTGGGCGACACCATCGCCGAGATCGTCACCGGCGGCGACATCGACCAGGGCAGCTACGTCTCCGAGCAGTGGCTGCTGGACATGGAGCGCAAGGCCTTCATCTCGCTGCTGAACAATCCGAAGACCCAGGAACGCATCATGGGCATGATGCAGACCGGTAAACCAGTACGGAACTAAGCGGTGCGTAACCTAGTCAGCGGACATAAGGACTTAATGACATGAGCAAACAACTTCAAGACGCATACATCGTCGCAGCGACCCGCACCCCGATCGGCAAGGCGCCGCGCGGCTTCTTCAACAAGACCCGTCCGGACGACCTGCTGATCGCCGCGATCAAGGGCGCCATGGCCGCCGTGCCGAACCTGGACCCGGCCCTGATTGTCGACGCCATCGTCGGCTGCTCCTTCCCGGAAGCGGAACAGGGCTTCAACGTGGCGCGCCAGGCCGTCGTCATGGCCGGCCTGCCGAACACCGTCGGCGGCGTCACCGTCAACCGCTACTGCGCCTCGGGCATCACCGCCCTGGCGATGGCTGCGGACCGCATCCGCGTCGGTGAAGCCGACGTCATGATCGCCGGCGGCGTCGAATCGATGTCGATGGTGCCGATGATGGGCCACCACCCGTCGATCAATATGCGCGTGTTCGACGACGAGAACGTCGGCCTGGCCTACGGCATGGGCCTGACCGCCGAGAAGGTCGCCGCCCAGTGGAAGGTGAGCCGCGAAGACCAGGACGCCTTCGGCCTGGAATCGCACCGCAAGGCCATCGCCGCCCAGCAGGCCGGCTTCTTCAAGGACGAGATCACCCCGGTCGAGATCGTGACCCGCACGCCGAACCTGGCGACCGGCGAGATCGACGTCAAGCGCCGCACCGTCGACCTGGACGAAGGCCCGCGCGCCGACGCCAGCATGGAAGGCATGGCCAAGCTGAAGCCGGTGTTCGCCGCCAAGGGCTCGGTCACCGCCGCGACCTCCTCGCAGATGTCGGACGGCGCCGGCGCGCTGATCGTCGTCAGCGAGAAGATCCTGAAGGAGCACAACCTGACCCCGCTGGCCAAGTTCTCGTCCTTCGCCGTGCGCGGCGTGCCGCCGGAGATCATGGGCATCGGCCCGAAGGTCGCGATTCCCGCAGCCCTGGCTGCCGCAGGCATCACCCAGGACCAGTTGGACTGGATCGAGCTGAACGAAGCCTT
The DNA here is from genome assembly GCF_056397205.1 of Massilia sp. 05N420. Taxonomy (NCBI): domain Bacteria; kingdom Pseudomonadati; phylum Pseudomonadota; class Betaproteobacteria; order Burkholderiales; family Oxalobacteraceae; genus Massilia; species Massilia sp. 05N420. Next base: position 186,611 of record NZ_JBFTMX010000015.1, on the reverse strand, counting down.
CGCCGCCCAGGCGCTGGCCGTGATCCGCGACCTGAACCTGGACACCAGCAAGGTCAACCCGATGGGCGGCGCGATCGCCCTCGGCCACCCGCTGGGCGCGACCGGCGCCATCCGCGCCGCCACCGTGGTCCACGCCCTGCGCCGCAACAAGCTGAAGTACGGCATGGTCACCATGTGCGTCGGCGCCGGCATGGGCGCTGCGGGTATCATCGAGCGCGTGTAATCCACACGCAGCAAGTCGAGGAGGGTGGGCAYGGAAAACCGTCCCCACCCTTTTTTCGTAGGGTGGGCACGCCGTGCCCGCGCAATACACGAACAAACAATACCGGAGACCTCCTGAATGGACATCCAGACCACCACCGCCAACGGCATCCTGACCATCGAATTCAACCGCCCGGAGCGCAAGAACGCCATCACCGGCGCCATGTACACCGCCATGGCCGAAGCCCTGCGCGCCGCCGAGACCGACGCGCAGATCCGCGTCGTCCTCATCACCGGCAAGCCCGAGATCTTCACCGCCGGTAACGACCTCGACGACTTCCTCAACAACGTCGGCGAAGGCGCGATGACCGAAACCCGCCCGGTCTTCCAGTTCATGCAGGCGCTGGAGGGCTGCAGCAAGCCGGTAATCGCGGCAGTCAGCGGCGCCGCCGTCGGCATCGGCACCACCATGCTGATGCACTGCGACCTGGTCTACGCCGCCGACACCGCCAAGTTCTCGATGCCCTTCAGCCAGCTGGGCCTGTGCCCGGAATTCGCATCGTCGCTGCTGGTCCAGCAAGCGGCCGGCTACACCCGCGCCGCCGAGAAGCTGATGCTGGGCGAAGCCTTCCTGGCCCAGGAAGCCCTCGAGATGGGCATCGTCGCGAAAGTGCTGCCGTCTGGCGAGCTGCTGGCCTTCGCCCAGGGCCAGGCCGCCAAGCTGGTCAAGTTGCCGGCCGCCTCGATCCGCACCACCAAGGCGCTGATGAAGCGTTCGCGCGCGGCGCTGGTCAAGGACACCATCGCGGCCGAGAACGAGCGCTTCAGCGCGATGCTGGTGGGCGCCGAGGCGAAGGAGGCGTTCACGGCCTTCTTCGAGAAGCGCAAGCCGGATTTCAGCAAGTTCGACTGAGCGTATCCTCGCGGTGAACCGGATCCGGTTCACCCCAGGCGGCGCCCGCTTCGCCACAATTGCTTTGTCGCCGAGGACATCCCTTCGCTAAGCTTGCCGGCATTCGCCATCCGAATGCGAGGCACCCTTGAAACGAAGAGATTTCCTGTCGTCGCTGGCAGTGGCCGCCGCCGGGACGCTGCCGACCCTGGGCGCTGCATCGGCGGGCAGCGCGCCGGCCAAGGCCGTCTATCGGCGCGTACGGCCCCTGGACGCCGCATGGCCGAACGCCGCCAGCTGGGCCAGGCTCAACGAGACCGTAGGCGGCAACCTGATCAAGGCTCACGCGCTGTTTCAAGGCTGCGTGGCCGATCCGGACGGCGCCGCCTGCCTCGAGGCGCACAAGAACATCGGCAACCCCTACTGGATCGGCGACCAGCCCGGCGGCACCGAGAACTCGGGCTGGTTAGATGCCTGGACGCCGGCGCCGAGCGCGTATGCGATCGCAGCGCGCCATGCCGGGGACGTCGCCGCCGGCGTCGTCTTCGCGCGCAAGAACCGGCTGCGCCTGGCGGTCAAGGGCGGCGGCCACAGCTACCTGGGGACCTCGAACGCGCCCGATTCCCTACTGATCTGGACGCGTGCGATGAACCAGGTCACGCTGCACGATGCCTTCGTCGCCGAGGGCTGTGCGGGCCATGCCGCCCCCGTCCCGGCGGTCAGCGCGGGCGCCGGCGCCATGTGGATGGATCTGTATCACGCCGTGACGACGGAAGGCGGCCGCTACGTCCAGGGCGGCAGCTGCACCACGGTGGGCGTGGCCGGCCTGGTGCAGAGCGGCGGCTTCAATGCGTTCTCGAAAGGCTTCGGTACGGYGGCCTCCAGCCTGCTCGAAGCCGAAATCGTCACCGCCGACGGCCGCGTGCGCATCGTCAACGCATGCAAGGATCCCGACCTGTTCTGGGCGCTCAAGGGCGGCGGTGGCGGGACCTTCGGCGTGGTCACCCGGGTCACCCTGCGCACCCACGAACTGCCGCGCTTCGTCGGCGGCGCCTGGGGCGAGGTCAGGGCGCGCTCGAACGACGCCTTCGCGCGCCTGATCGCCCGCTTCATCGACTTCTACCGCGAGACCCTGTTCAATCCGCACTGGGGCGAACACGTGCACTTCAGGCCGGACAACGTGCTGGAAATCGACATGGTCAGCCAGGGCCTCAGTCCCGAGCAGACGCGCGATGCATGGCAACCCTTCTTCGACTGGATAGCGGCGGCGCCGCGGGATTACGAACTCGTCTCGCCCGGCGCCTGGGCCTGGGAGGCACGCAGCTGGTGGGACCCGGCCAAGCGCGCATCGACCTATTCGCGGGACATGCGCGATGGCGCGCCGCGGCATCATGTGTGGGGGAAGGGCGACCAGGGCGAGGTTGGCGTCTTCCTGCACGGTTACGATTCGCTGTGGCTGCCGGCGGCCCTGTTGCAGGCGGAACGACGGCAGGCGCTCGCGGACGCGCTGTTTGCGGCGAGCCGCCACCAGATGCTGCGGCTGCACATCGGCAAGGGCCTGGCGGGCGCACCGGCCGAGGTCCGCACCGCGGCCCGGCAGACCGCGACCAATCCCGCGGTCGCCGATGCATTCACCCTGGTCATCATCGCCGAAGGAGAAAGGCCGCCCGCCTATCCGGGCTATGCGCGGCCCGCTATCGACCTGGCGGCGGCCCGCAGGAACGCCCGCGACATCGACCGGGCCGCCGCCGAACTGCGCAGGATCGCGCCGCATTCGGGTTCCTATGTTTCGGAAAGCAACTACTTCAACCGCGACTGGCAACGCGAGTATTGGGGCGAGAACTATCCGAGATTGCGGGCCATAAAATCGGCATACGATCCCGAAGGACTGTTCTGTGTGCACCACGGCGTCGGCAGCGAAGACTGGAGCGCCGACGGTTTTACGCGCCTGGGATCAACCTGAAGCCGAGGCCGGCCCGCTTCGCCGCAGGCCTGCCTATGGGCTTCGGCGGCGGGGCTTCAGCGGCTGCAGCTCAGGCGCAGTCTTTCGCCTTGGTTTGCGTAGGCGCGTGCCGGTGCGCTGTCGCCGCAACGGTAGATCACGCGCAGGCGCTTCCTCTGGTTCGGCGCCGGGTCGCCGCACAACTGGTCGTTGGCGATGACGAAGCCGCGATTGCGCTCGACCTGGTCGCGCACGCTGCGACGCGCGTTGCAGCTTGCGTCGCGCACGCCATACTCGGCCTCCTCGATGTGCAGGCGTCCCCAGGACATCGAACCGTCCGCGATGTCCGGACCGTTGCGGGCGTCGCGCTGGCCTGCTGCGTAACCGTCGTCGTAGCCGCGGCGGTATTCGGCGCTCTGGGCGAATGCGCCGGTGGACGCGGCGGTCAAGGCCAGCACGGCGGCAATGCGGACGATGTGTCGGTGTGCGATTTTCATATTTTCCTCCCGTTCTATCGATGACGAATGCTAGCGCGCTGAGCTGGACAGTTCTGTGCGCATCCGTACGTACAGTATGTCATMCGGCGCCCGCAGATCCTGCCGACGAGTCTGTAAGAGGCGTATCAATCGGTAACCGGGAGAGTGGCCGTTTTCGGCGCCGCGACGGAACCCTCGGCCGTGTCGCGCACAACGAAACCCTGGTCCTCGATCGCGGTCCGCAAGGCGTCGGCATCGGCCCAGCGCTTATCGAGGCGTGCTTGCCGGCGCGCTTCGACCAGCGCCAGCACCGCGTCCGGCACGGCGTGCGTCTCGGGCCGCCAGGTATCCAATCCCAACCCGAGCACTTCGTCCAGCCAGCCCAGCGTCGCTTTCTGCACCGCACCCGGCAGCCCGGATTTCAATACCTCCCATGCCAGTGCCAGTGCCCTCGGCGTATTCAGGTCGTCGTTCAGCTCAGCCAGCATGCGCTCGCGATAAGCGGGATCGGCCACGCCACCGGAAGGCAGTTCGACATACGCCCGCCGCAGCCGCCCGAGCGCCGTCTGCGCCGCCTCCAGCGCCGTCCACGAAAACACCAGCTTCGAGCGGTAATGCGCGGTCAGCGCAAGATAGCGATAGGCCAAGGGATCGAAGCCGCGCTCGACCAGCGAATCGAGACGGATGAAGCTGCCGTCCGACTTCGACATCTTGTCGCTGTCTTGCAGCCGCAAAAACGCGCCGTGCAGCCAGTAGCGCGCCGGCGGGTGGCCGTGGCAGGCCTCGTGCTGGGCGATTTCGTTCGAATGGTGGACCGGCACGTGGTCTTCGCCGCCGATGTGGATGTCGAACAGGGCGCCCAGGTAGCGCGTCGACATCGCCGAGCACTCGATGTGCCAGCCGGGGAAGCCGCGGCCCCAGGGGCTGTCCCATTCCATCTGCCTTTGTTCGGCGCCGCTGAACTTCCACAGCGCGAAATCGGTGGGCGAGCGCTTGTCGCCCGGATCGACGCGGTGGCCTGCCTGCAGTCCGGCGATGTCGAGCCGGGCCAGGTGGCCATAGCGTTCCAGGCGTGTCGTGTCGAAATAGATGCCATCGGCGGTACGGTAGGTAAAGCCGGCCCGCTCGATGTCCAGGATGAAGGCGATCTGCTCGGGGATGTGGTCGGTGGCGCGCGCCCAGACGGTCGGCGGCAGGATGCGCAGGCGCTCCAGGTCGCGCTGGAAGGCATCCGTGTAGAAGGCGGCGATGTCCCAGGCGCTGCGGCCGGTGCGCCGGCTGCCCTTTTCCATCTTGTCCTCGCCCAGGTCCGCGTCCGAGGTCAGGTGGCCGACGTCGGTGATGTTGACGACGTGCCTCACCTCGATGCCGTTCAGTTGCAGCACGCGGCGGAGCAGGTCGCCGAACAGGTAGGTGCGCAGGTTGCCGATGTGGGCGTAGTCGTAGACCGTCGGGCCGCAGGCGTACAGGCCGGCGCGGCCGGGTTCGAGGGGGTCGAAAGGACGCAGGCGCCGCTCCCAGGTGTCGTACAGCTTGAGTGTCATCGGGTCTCCGGAAATGAAAAAGGCCACAGGAGACGGTTCTCGCTGTGGCCATGGAATCTGTGGATATGACAATGCAATCGGCAGGCTTCTATGGCCTGCGGTAACACACTCCGTGGTGGAAGGATCGATTGAACATGCGTTCAGTGTAGCATGTCGGCATGAACCTGCACCGCCTCGATCTCGTCTCGCTTTCCCTGTTCATGCACGTGGTGCGCTCCGGCAGCATCAGCAAGGGCGCGCAGCTGGCCAACCTGGCGGTCGGGGCGGCCAGCAAGCGCATTTCCGACCTCGAGGCGGCGGTCGGCGCGGGGCTGCTGGAGCGGCATTCGCGCGGTATCACCATCACCGCCGCCGGCGAGGCGCTGGCCCGCCATGCCCTGCGCATCCTCGGCGACGTCAACTTGCTGGCGGCCGAGCTGCGCGACCACGCGAACGGCATCGTCGGCGTGGCGCGCCTGTGGGCGAATACCTCGGCCATCACCCAGTTCCTGCCGGCCGACATCGCCGCCTTTGCGCGCGCCACGCCGGCGATCCGCATCGAACTGGCGGAACTCAACAGTGGCGAGATCGTGCTCGGCGTGCTCGAGGGCAGGGCCGATATCGGCATCTTTGCCGACCGCACCCCGGCCCTCGGCCTGCAGCTGATGCCCTACCGGGAGGACCGGCTGGTGCTGGTGGCACCAAGCGGGCATGCGCTGGCGCGGCGGCGCTCGCTGCGTTTCGAGGAAGCCGCCGAATTCGACTTCGTCAGCCTGTCGCAGGGCACCTCGCTGGCGCAGCGCCTGCAGGCCGAGACCGAGGCCATGGGCCAGCGCCTCAAGTTGCGGATCCAGGTGCGCAGCTTCGACGCCATGTGCCAGATGGTGGCGGCAGGACTGGGCGTGGCGGTACTGCCGGCGGATGCCGTGCGGGCGCTGGTGCGCTCGCTGAACCTGCGCCAGATCCCGCTCCAGGACGCATGGGCGCGGCGCCAGCTCTTGATTGGCGTGCGCGACCTGGAGACCCTGCCGCGCCATGCGCGGATGCTGGTCGAGCACCTCGCCGCTGCGCCCCAGCCCGGACGCTGAGTGCTCGAGCTTTCGCGAAACGCGAAAGCCGGGTTCCCGTCTTGGTCATTCCGCCATCCGGACCCGGAGTGCCAGAATCGACCCACAACACCAAAAGCGCGCCATCCCGCATGAGCGCGCCGGGTCATTCGACGACACCCTATCCGGAGACATCATGAGCAAAATCCTGTCCGCCCCCGCCGGTGCGGCCTCCGTGGCCGTTCCGGGCGAAGCGAAGATCGTGGCAAAAGTGGCATGGCGCATCATGCCGCTGATCATGGTCTGCTATCTCTTCGCCTTCTTCGACCGCATCAACATCAGTTTCGCCAAGTTCGCGCTGCAGAACAGCCTGTCGCTGTCCGACACCGCCTACGGCCTGGGCGCGGGCCTGTTCTCGGTCGGCTACGTCCTGTTCGAGGTGCCCAGCAATATGATGCTGTACAAGGTCGGGGCGCGCCGCTGGATCGCCCGCATCATGGTGTCCTGGGGCATCGCCACCGCCCTGATGGCGCTGGTACAGACCGAGTGGCAGTTCTATGTGCTGCGCTTCCTCATCGGCGCCATGGAGGCCGGCTTCGCGCCTGGCGTGCTGTATTTCCTGACGCTGTGGTTCCCGGCCGCCTACCGCGGCCGTATCACCTCGATGCTGTTCCTGGCCTCGGCCTTTTCCGGCCTGGTCGGCGCGCCTGCCGCCGGCCTGGTGCTGGGCCACATGGACGGCGCACTGGGCATGGCCGGCTGGCATTGGCTGTTTTTGGTGGGCGGCCTGCCGTGCGTGGCGCTGGGCGCCGTCGTGTTCCTGTCGCTGAAGGACAGGATCGAGGATGCGCAATGGCTCACTCCCCAGGAGCGCAGCCTGCTGGCCGCGCGCATCGCCGAGCAGAACCGCCAGATCGGCAGCCATTCGCTGCTGGGCGCGCTCAAGACGCCCGGTTTCCTGACCCTGGGCCTGGTCTACTTTCTGATCCAGGTGAGTTCCTACGGCCTGAATTTCTGGGCGCCGCACATGATCCGCAGCGCCGGCACCACCAACCCGACCATGATCGGCCTGCTCACCGCCGTGCCCTACCTGTGCGGCGCGATCGCGATGGTGCTGGTCGGCCGGATCTCGGACGCCAGCGGCGAGCGCCGAAAATTCGTGATCGGCCTGGTGCTGCTGGGCGCCGCCGGCTTCTGCTGCGCCGGCCTGTTCGACCACCAGCCGGCCCTGCTGCTGGCGGCGCTGGCCGTGATGGGCGCCGGCGTGGTAGCGTCGATCCCGGCGTTCTGGGCGTTGCCGCCCAAGCTGGTGAGCGGCGCCGGCGCGGCGGGCGGCATCGCACTGATCAACACGCTGGGCCAGCTGGGCGGCATCGTCAGCCCGGTGATGGTCGGGCGCATCAAGGACGTCACCGGCAGCACCACGCCGGCGCTGTATGCGATCGCCGGCCTGAGCCTGGTGTGCGCGGCCATCCTGGCCTTCGGCATGCCCGAGCGGCTGCGCCGGCGCGAACAATCCGAACATTGAAGGGGCAAGCACATGACGGCATCGAACATGATCCACGCGAATTTTTCCGACCAGGCGCTGAAGGGCGTGCGCGTGATCGAGATGGGACAACTGATCGCCGGGCCCTTCGCCGGCAAGACGCTGGGCGAATTCGGCGCCGACGTGATCAAGATCGAGGCGCCGGGCGCCGGCGACCCGCTGCGCAACTGGCGCATGATGAAGGACGGGACCTCGGTGTGGTGGCAGGTCCAGTCGCGCAACAAGCGCTCGCTCGCGCTCGACCTGCGCAGCGAAGAGGGGCAGGAGATCGCGCGCAAGCTGATCGCGGAGGCCGACGTGCTGGTCGAGAACTTCCGCCCCGGCACCCTGGAAAGCTGGGGCATGGGCTGGGATGTGCTGTCCGGACTGAATCCGGGCCTGGTCATGCTGCGCATTTCCGGCTATGGTCAGACCGGTCCCTACCGCGACTTGCCGGGCTTCGGCGCGATCGGCGAGGCGATGGGCGGCCTGCGCCACCTGACCGGCGAACCGGGCCGCGTGCCGGTGCGCTGCGGGATTTCGATCGGCGACACCCTGGCCGCCCTGCACGGCACCATCGGCGTGCTGACCGCGCTGTATCACCGCAAGGTCAACGGCGGACGCGGCCAGGTGATCGACGTCGCCCTGCACGAAGCCGTGTTCAACGTGATGGAAAGCCTGATCCCCGAATACAGCGCCTTCGGCGCGGTGCGCGAGGCGGCGGGCAGCGCCTTGCCGGGCATCGCCCCGTCCAACGCCTACCGCTGCAATGACGGCTACGTACTCGTGGCCGGCAACGGCGACAGCATCTTCAAGCGCCTGATGGCGGCGATCGGCCGCCCCGACCTCGCCGAAGCGCCGGACCTGGCGAACAATGCCGGCCGCGTCGCCAGGGTGGCCGAGATCGATGCCGCCATCGGTGTCTGGACCGCGACCCGCGGCGTGGCCGAAGTGCTCGAGGTCCTGAATGGGGCCCGGGTCCCGGCCGGCAAGGTCTATACCGTGCAGGACATCGCCGAAGACCCGCATTACCGTGCGCGCGACATGATCCTGACCCAGCAGACGCGCGAGGGCTACCAGGTCGAGGTGCCGGGCATCGTGCCCAAGCTGATGGGCACGCCGGGCGCGGTGCGTTCGGCCGCGCCGCGCCTGGGCGAGGACACCGACGCGGTATTGCGCGAGATCGGCCTCACCGAAGAGCAGATCGCGGCGCTGCGCGAGCGCAAGGTGGTGGCATGAATGCGAACATGAATGCGTGGAGCGGCAAGGGCCGCCGCATCCACATCCAGGAAGTCGGCCTGCGCGACGGCCTGCAGGCCGAAACACGCTTCGTGCCGACGCTAGAGAAGATCGCACTGGCCGATGCGCTCTCGAAGACCGGCCTGGCCAAACTGGAAGCCAGTTCCTTCGTGTCGCCGAAAGCGGTGCCGGTGCTGGCCGATGCGGTCGAGGTGTTCGAGGGGATCGCCCGTCGGCCTGGCGTCGTCTACAGCGCCCTGGTGCCCAACCTGCGCGGCGCCGAACGCGCCATCGCCGCCGGCGTCGACGAGATGAACCTGGTGATGTCGGCCAGCGAAAGCCACAACCTGAGCAACCTGCGCATGACACGCGCGCAGTCCTTCGCCGGCTTGCGGGACGTGGCGGCGCTGGCGCAAGCGCATGGCGTACGCGTCAACATCTCGCTGTCCTGCAGCTTCGGCTGCCCGATGGAAGGGGAAGTGGCGCAGGAGGCGGTACTGGACTGGTGCGCGCGCTTCGTCGACGAGCTGCAGGTGCAGGGCATCACCCTGTGCGATACGACCGGCATGGCCTATCCGACCCAGGTGCGTGAACTGACCGGAAAAGTGCGGGAACGCTGGCCCGGTCTCGAGCTGACCCTGCACTTCCATAACACGCGCGGGATGGGCCTGGCGAATGTGCTGGCCGGGATCGATGCCGGCGCCGAGCGCTTCGACGCGTCGCTGGGCGGCATCGGCGGCTGCCCCTACGCACCGGGCGCCACCGGCAACGTCTGCACCGAGGAAATCGTGCACGCGCTTGAACTGATGGGCTACGATACCGGCGTCGACCTGGCCCTGCTGCTGCAGGCTGCGCGGCGCCTGCAGGAACTGCTGGGCCACGAGCTGCCCAGCCAGATCGTCAAGGCCGGCCGGCGCCTGGACCTTCATTCCTTGCCTGCCGGAATCTCCGTCTGACCTCCTCCTGACATGCGAGCCCGTTGCCATGGCGGGGCGACCGGTGTGCCCGTCTCGCACCGAAAGCGCTACAGTAACGCTGTCAGGAGGACAAACGATGGAATGCGAAATCAAGCTGGCCCTCGATAACGCCAGCGTCAGCCAGGTCAGGAAGATCCCGCTGCTGCGCCCCCGGGGCGGCAACAAGCCGGAAGAGCGCGAACACGTCGACCGCTATTTCGACACCGCCGACTTCACGCTGTGGCAGCACGGTTTCGCACTGCGGGTGCGCAGCGAGGGTACGCGCCACGTGCAGACGCTGAAGGGCGGCGGCACGGTGGTCGCCGGCCTGCACCGGCGCGTCGAGCTGGAAGCCGAGGTGCCGTCGGCCGAGCCGGACCGCGAGCTGTTCGCGCGCCAGCTGCGCGACGCCGTGCCGGCCCTGGCCAAACAGCTCGGCCGGCATGAGCTGGCGCTCGAGCCGGTGTTCGTCAACAAGGTCAAGCGCGCCGCCTGGTTGCTGGAACTGGACGATGGCGTGCAGGTCGAATGCGCCCTCGATACCGGCGAGCTGCAGCGCGGCGACCGTACGGTGCCGGTGCGCGAACTGGAACTCGAAATGAAGGAGGGCGACCCCGCGCGCCTGTACGACCTGGCGCGCCAGGTGCACGAGGCGGTGCCGGTGCGGATCGAGAACGTCAGCAAGGCAGAGCGCGGCTATGCGCTGGCTGGCGGCGTGACGCCGCACGCCGTGAAGGCGGGCGCGGTGGCGCTCAGGCGCAAGGCCAGCCTGGGCGAGGCCCTGGGCGGCATCCTGCAGAACTGCCTGGCGCAGATGCAGGCCAACGAGCAAGGCCTGCTGGCGGGCGAGGTCGAGAGCCTGCACCAGATGCGCGTCGGCCTGCGCCGCCTGCGCGCGGCGATGGCGATGGTGAAGGACATGGTGCAGCTGCCGGCGCCGCTGGCGGCCGACGTCGAATGGCTGGCGGGCGAGCTGGGCGACGCCCGCAACTGGGACGTCTTCATCGAATCGCTGCTGCCCGGCCTGCCGCTGCCGGAAGAACACAAGCCGGCGCTGGCGCGGGTCGCGGTGGCGGCGCGCGAAGAAGCGGAGCGGCATCGCGCCCGCGTGCGCGCGGCGGTCGGCAGCCCGCGCTATACGGGCCTGATGCTGGGGCTGGGCGCATGGATTGCCGGTCAGGGATGGAAGCAAAGTGGGCGCCAGGCCGATCCGCGCCCCGGGGATGCGCCGGCCGATGCGCTGGAACAGAAGGTGAGCAAGGCCGCGCCGCGCCTGGTGCAGCATGCCGCCGCGCGCGTGCGCAAGCGTGCCCGCGTGATCGACCTGAAGCACCCGGAAACCCTGCACAAGGTGCGCATCGCCGCCAAGAAGGAGCGCTATGCGCGCGAGTTCTTCGAAGCGCTCAGCCACGGCAGGAAGGAAGTGCGCCGCCACGATCTGCTGTCCGACATGCAGGATGAGCTGGGGCTGCTGAACGATGGCGTGGTCGCGCGCGAACTGGTCGCCCAGTTGCGCGAACGGGTGCCGCAGGAGATTGCGCTGCTCGGCTTCATCGAAGGCGTGCTGGCCGAGCGCGCCGTGGAAAACCTGCCGCGCGCCGGCAAGCACGTGCGCCGCAAGCTGCGCGCGCGGGCGGGCTTCTGAGACGATACGTTGAATTGGTGCCGGTATATTTCCCGACCGCCGGCGCCGGTAGGGCGGCAGGGCCGCCGTGCTCTTTTCCCAGGAGCGATGCGTATTCTGGCCCTGAAATGTGACAGGCGTTTGACGCAATCGACCTCCCGGTCTTCATGCGTGATGAATTGACGTCTTGCAACCCGCGTCTTACATTCGACAGAATTCTTGCGCGAAAGGATCGTCGATGAAGACACTGCTGGCCGGCTTGCTTTTCACCCTGTCGCTGCATGCCGTGGCCGCTGAAGCGCCGGGCGAACAGTTCGCCCAGGTCGGCCCCAACCGCCTGGCTTGGGAATGCCGCGGCGAAGGCGGCAAGACGGTGGTGCTGATCGCCGGCATGGGACTCGATGCCCACGCGACTTACAAGAATACCTTCCGCAATTTCTCGGTGCCGGGTTACCGGGTCTGCCTGTACGACCGCGCCGGCGTCGGCAAGAGCACGCCGCAGAACGCGCCCCGTCCCATGCGCGCGCTCACGGACGAGCTCGACGGCCTGATCCGCGAGCGCGGCTGGCGCGACGTGGTGCTGGTCGCCCACTCCTTCGGCGGCATGATCGCCCGCGCTTATGTGCAGGCGCATCCGGATACCGTCAAGGGCATCGTCTTCGTCGACAGCGTGCACGAATCCTGGTACCCGGCCATGAAGCGGACGATGTCGCCGGACGGCTGGCGCATCATGGACATGGTCATCAGCTGGGAACGGGACAAGAATTCCCACGAAGATTACGTCGAGGCGATACAGGCCCTGGCCGGCGCCCGCACGCTGGACCTGCCGGTGACGGTGCTCAGCCGCGGCCTGCCGTACACGAATATCCGCCAGGCGAAGATGAGCTACGACGACGTCGACGCCTTCAACACGACCTGGGACGCCGCCCAGTTCGAGCTGGCGAAAGTGTCTACCGACACCCGCCACGTGCGCATGCGCTACACGGCCCATCTGTTCGACGAACAGGACCCCTGGCTGGTGCTCGACGAGATCGGCCTGCTGCTGAAACGTGTCGAGGCACGCGCGCGTCAATAGTCGGTATTGCCGCTGAGATCTTTTCCACCTGGCAAAAAACGCCCATAATCGGTGTTTTCGCGGGCCGACCCGATGCCCGTCCAGGAGAGAACCGTGCAAGAAAAGCATCACGACCACGAGCAGCCGGAAGCCGGCCAGCCCGCCAATCCTTCGCGCCGCAAGATCTTCCAGGCGGCTGCGGCGGTCGGCCTGTCGACCACCCTGCCGGCCGCCAGCGAAGCGGCCACGAAAACGGCGAAGGCCCACAAGCCCGTCAAGGGCTCGCTCGACGCCAAGCTGAAGGAACACGTCAAGAACGTGGTCGTGATCTATCTCGAGAACCGCAGCTTCAACAACCTGTTCGCCGATTTCCCCGGCCTGGCCCAGCCCCTCGCCAGCCTGCCCGCGTCCGCCACCGCGCAGAAGGACCGCGACGGCTCGGTGCTGCCGGAACTGCCGAAGATCTGGGGCGGCATGGTGCCGGCGCGCCAGAACCTGGGCGGCAAGGATTACATCATCAAGGAAGACGATATCCAGCACCTGCCCAACGCGCCGTTCGCACTCGCCGATGCGCAAGGCAAGCCGCTGCCGGAAGGGCTGGTCACGCGCGATCTGACCCACCAGTTCTATCACAACCAGATGCAGATCAAYGGCGGCAAGAACGACGGTTTCGTCGCCTGGGGCGACAGCGGCGCGATGGTGATGGGCCATTACGGCGAGACCTCGAAGAACCTGGGCCTGTATCAGATTGCGCGCGAGTTCACGCTGTGCGACAACTTCTTCATGGCGGCCTTCGGCGGTTCCTACCTGAACCACCAGTTCCTGATCAGCGGCCGCACGCCGGAATTCTTCAACGCCGCCGAGACCCCGGCGAAGAAGAAGATCGCGGTGCTCGAAGACGGTCCGCAGGGCATGCGCCTGGCGGTGGCGCCGGACTCGCCGAAGTCGGCTTTGGACGGCAAGCCGAAATTCGTCAACCATGGCGCCATCACGCCGGACGGCTATGCGGTCAACACCATGGCCCCGCCTTACCAGCCGAGCTGGGTGCGTCCGGCGCCGGGCGGCGATGCGAACGCGGCCGACCCGATGGATGCTTCGGTGCTGCCGCCGCAAAGCTACGACACGATYGGCGACCTGCTGTCCCGGCGTTCCATCAGCTGGGCCTGGTACGGCGGCGCCTGGCAGGCGGCGCTGGACGGCCGCGGCGAAGGTTCGCGCCCGAACTTCCAGCACCATCATCAGCCCTTCAATTACTTCAAGCAATTTGCGCCAGGTACGGCCGCGCGCGAACAACACCTGCGCGACGGCGGCCTGGGCGACAGCCCGATATCGAACAAGTTCATCGCCGACGCGGTGGCCGGCCGCCTGCCTGCCGTGGCCTTCTACAAGCCGCAGGGCAACCTGAACCTGCATGCCGGCTACTCGGACATCGAATCGGGCGACGCCCACGTCGCCAACGTGATCGAGCACCTCAAGAAATCGCCGCAGTGGAACAATATGGTGGTGGTCATCACCTTCGACGAGAACGGCGGCTGGTGGGACCACGTGGCGCCGCCCAAGGGCGACCGCTGGGGGCCGGGTTCGCGCATTCCGGCCATCGTCGTCTCGCCGTTCGCGAAGAAGGGCGCCGTCGATCACAACTTCTACGACACGACCTCGGTCCTGCGCTTCATCTCCCGCCTGCACGGTCTGCCACTGCTGGAAGGCCTGGCCGCGCGTAACGCCGCCTTCGAGTCGCGCGGCGCGCGTCCGCCGGGCGACCTGACGGCGGCGCTCAGCTTCCGCTGATCGCAAATTTCCTATGGGCTAACGCGCGCTGTGCGGTAAAGCACGGCGATACACTTTGTGCCACCGTTGTCATTTGAACACGGGTCAAACTTCACCATAAGAGATCAGGAGAACGACATGCACAAGAATAAAACCTTGAAGGGACTGCTGGCCGTGTCGGCAGTGGCAGCCATGTTCGGCGCAGTCGGCGTCCACGCCCAGACCTCGGTCGGCTCCAGCCCGTCCCAGACCGGCACCAGTTCCACCAACCCCAACCAGGCCGGCAAGACGACCAAGGAAGGGACGATGGACAACAGCAACAGCACCGGCATGGAAAACCGCGCCAAGCAGTCGACCAAGAGCATGGGCAGCTCGAGCAGCTCGACCTCGAAGTCGTCCGGCATGCATTCCTCGGGTTCCAGCAGCAGCGGCATGAGCGCGTCGGGCGCCAGCGGCGCCGCAGGTGCGACGGCTTCGGGCGCCAAACTGAGCGCAGGCGACACGAAGATCCTCAAGGACATCGCGATGGCCGACATGGCCGAAGTCGCGGGCGGCAAGCTGGCCCAGAGCAAGGGCCAGAGCAGCGAAGTGAAAGCCTTCGGCCAGCAGATGATCGACGATCACACCGCCAACCTGAACGAAGTGAAAACCCTGGCCGACGCCCGCGGCGTGACCCTGCCGAGCGAACCGGACGCCAAGCACAAGGCCATGGCCGCCAAGCTGGAAAAGATGAGCGGCGCCGACTTCGACAAGGCCTACATGAAGCAGGCCGGGGTGCAGGACCACAAGACCGTCCACGCCAAGCTGATGGCCGACGCCAAGAAGGCCAAGGATGCGGAAGTGAAGGCCCTGGTCGAGAAGACCGAACCGGTGGTGGCGCAGCATTTGAAGTCGGCTGAGCAGATGAATACGGCTAAGACGGGTACGACTGCTGGGAAGTAATCTTCACAAACGTCGCCCCATAGCTTGTGAACATCGTCCCCGCCTTCGCGGGGACGATGTTTTTAGGCGCCGGGCAGGCTCGCATTCACATCGTCAGCGCAGGGTCTGCGCGAGGAAGGCGTCGATCGCGCGCGAACTCTCGGTGGGCGCGCTCATGTGCGGGCAATGGCCGACGTTGCGGATCACGCGCAGGGTGCTGGCCGGCAGGTGGCGATGCAGCCAGTCGCCGACCACGCTCGGTGCGATCAGGTCGTCGCTGCATTGCAGGATCAGGGCCGGCACCGTCGAGCGCGGGACGTCGGCGCGGTGGTCCGAGAGGAAGGTGACGCGGCCGAAGTGGCGGGCGATCGCGGGATCGTTGCGGCAGAAGCGCTCGGTGAGTTCGTCGCGCAGCTGCGGCTGGTTGGGCGCGCCCATGATCATCGGCGCCACGCTGCGCGACCAGCCGAGGTAGTTGGCGTCCATGGTTTCGAGCAGCTCGTCGATGTCGGAGCGGCTGAAGCCGCCCACGTAGTCGCCGTCGTTGATGAAGCAGGGCGAGGGCCCGACCATGACCTGGGCGGCAAAGCGCTGCGGCGCGGCGATCGCGGCCAGCATGCCGATGGTGGCGCCGACCGAATGCCCGACGATCACCACCGGTCCGCCGGCGACGCTGTCGACAATCTCCAGCAGGTCGGCGGCGTGGCCGTGCAGGCTGCCGTACTTGCTGCGGTCGTAGGCGGAAAGCTCGGACTGGCCGCAGCCGGTCAGATCGTAGGTGACCACGCGGAAGCGATCCTCGTAGGCCGGCGCCAGGAAGCGCCACATGGTCTGGTCGCAGCCGTAGCCGTGGATGAACACCATGGTGGAGGCGCCTTTGCCGGAGACATGGACATGATTGCGGCTTTGTATGGACATGGACTCTTCGCTCCCAGGTGCATCCCCATTGTGCGCTGCAATCCGCCGCAATGTCCAGTAAAGATTGGGATGTTCAGGGCGCCATGCCGGTCGCATGGGCGATGCGCATGCGCTCCTCTTCGCCGCGGTTCTGGCTGGCTTTCCACTTGCCCTGCAGGCCGTCGATGACGATCTCGATGCCGACCGTCGCCCGCACCAGCTTGTCGATATAGTCGCGCGGCGCATCGTCGACGGCCCAGCCGCGGCCTTGCCGGTGCTCCTGGCGCTGCGTCATGCGGCGCATGTGGGCCAGCAGCCATTCGGTGTCGTCGATGGTGCGCAGCCGCCCGTGCGCATGCACGACCGCGTAGTTCCAGGTCGGGACCACGCGTCCGTCGATGGCCTTCGCATCGTAGAGTTCGGGCGAGACGTAGCCGGATGCTCCCTGGAAGATCGCCAGCACCGGCGCGCCGTCCTGGCGCCACAGCGGGTTCGCGCGCGCCACGTGGGCGCGCAGGATGCCGCGGGGTGCTTCGCCGGATGCCGGCACCAGCTCGAAGGGGATGTGGTCGGCGGCCAGGCCATCCTCGCCGAGGCGCACCAGGGCGCCCAGCGGATGGGCGTCGATCAGGCCGTGCAGGACCTCGATGCGCTCTTCGCGGAAGTGGGAAGGCAGGTACATCAGCCTTCTCCCTCGACCACGACCTCGCCGCGCAGCGAGCTGGCGATGTAGCAGCGGGCGTGCGCCTCGTGGTGCAGGGCGGCCAGCACGGCGGCATCCGGCGGCCCGCCGGCGAAGGCGATGCGCGGGCGCAGCACGATGCGGGTCATTGCCAGCCGGCCCAGCTCGTCGCTGCCGAGGAAGCCGGTGGCATCGTCGCGGTAGCTGTCGACCACCAGGCCGCGCGCTGCCGCCAGCGACAGGAAGAACAGCATGTGGCAGCTGCTGGCGGCGGCCACCAGCGCCTCTTCCGGATCGACCGCGGCCGCATCGGACATCGGCAGCGGCACAGACAAAGGCGAGGACGAGGCAGGCACCGACAGGCCGCCGTCGAAGGTCCAGGTATGCGCGCGGCTGTAGCGCTGGTCGGTGAAGGCCTGGGCACCGCGTTCCCAGGACAGGCTGGCATCGAATGTTTTCATGCCTCCATCTTAGGATGGCAAGTGGCTTGCCGAAATAACCAATAAGGACGAAGATGGGCGTACCAATTTTTTGAGATGCCCATGCACGTCCACGCCATCCTCGCCGCCATTCCGCTCGAGCGCGATGCGGCCACGCCGCTGTTCCGCCAGCTGTATCTGCGGATGAAGGAAGCGATCCTGTCTGGCGCGGTACAGCCCACGGTGCGGCTGCCCGCCACCCGCGAACTGGGCCGGCTATTGAAGGTCTCGCGCCAGACGGTGCTGGCCGCCTACGAGCAGCTGATGGCCGAGGGCTACCTGGAAGGGGCGGTGGGGAAGGGAACGTTCGTGAGCGCCTCGCTGCCGGCGGCGGCACGCCGGAGCGCGCCGCCGGACGCCGCGCCGCCGCTGGTGCGACCGCTGTCCGCGCGGGGCGAAGCGATGGCCTCGGCGATGGCGCGCGTACGCCACCACGACGGGCCCTTGCGCACCTTCCGCATGAGCATGCCGGGCCTGGACCTGTTCCCCTTCGAGGTCTGGCGCAAGCTCGAGGCGCGCCACTGGCGCCGCCGCGAAGTCCCGCTGGGCTATGGCGGCGCGGCCGGCCATCCGCCGCTGCGCGAACTGCTGTGCGCCTACCTGAAAGCCTCGCGCGGGGTGCGCTGCATGCCGGAGCAGATCGTCATCACCAACGGTTCGCAGCAGGCCCTGTATCTGCTGGCCCAGCTGCTGCTGGCGCCGGGCGAGGGCGTCTGGCTGGAGTCGCCCGGCTACCAGGGCGCGCTGGCGCCGTTCGCGGTGGCCGGCGCGAAGATTTGCCCGGTGCCGGTCGATGCCGAAGGCATGGACGTCGCCTACGCCGCGGCCCGCTATCCGGATGCGCGCATGGCCTTCGCCACGCCCTCGCACCAGCTGCCGCTGGGCGCCACCATGAGCCTGGCGCGGCGCCTGGAGCTGCTGCGCTGGGCCGAGGCCAAGCGCGCCTGGATCGTCGAGGACGACTACGACAGCGAGTACCGCTATACCGGCCCGCCGCTGGCCTCGCTGCAGGGCCTCGACCGCGCGAACTGCGTGATCTACGTCGGCACCCTGTCGAAAGTGCTGTTTCCGGGACTGCGCCTGGGCTACGTGGTGGCGCCGCCGGCGCTGGCGGCGCCGCTGGCGCGCGCCAAGGCGGTGGTCGACCGCCACAGCCCCATCGTGCCGCAGGCGGTGCTGGCCGACTTCATCCAGGAAGGACACTTCGCGCGCCATATCCGGCGCACCCGCGATGCCTACGGCGAGCGGCGCATCGCCATGCTGGAGGCGCTGGACAGCCGCATGCGGGGGCTACTGGCCTGCGGTCCGTCGGATGCCGGCCTGGATTTGTGCGTGGGGCTCATGAATGGTCTCGGCGAGGAGGAAGCCGTCGCCCGCGCATCCGCCGCCGGGGTCGATGTGCGGTCCCTGTCCTACTACGTGAACCCGGCCGCCGGCCCGGACTGCGCGGTGCCGCCGGGGATGCTGCTGGGCTTTTCGGCCTTCACGCCGGCCCAGATCCGCGCCGGGGTGAGGCGGCTGGAGCAGGCGCTGTCCGCCTGATCATTGGTGGGGTGACGATGGCGGCACTGGCGCTGTGTGCGCTGCTGGCCATACTGGCGCTGGTGGCGATTGCGTGGGCGGGCTTGCCCTAGTTACTGGTAAGCGGCTGCGCCTAGCGTGAACGGCGGCGCAGGCGGCGCTGCAGGAAAAGGGCAGCGCCGGCCATGCCGCTCAGCCACAGGCTGCCCGGCTCGGGCAAGGGATGGTCCTTGGGCGGATTGTCGCGGCCCGGCAGTGGATTGGAACCCGGATCGGGACGTGGATCGGTAACCGGATCGGGACCCGGGGGCGGCTCGGCCGGCTTGCCGCCGGAGCCGCCCGTGCCGCCTCCGCTGCCGCCGCTGCCGCCCGCGCTTTCGCCATCGGAACCGGCCGGCGCCGTATCGCCGGTGTTGTGACTGCCGAGACCCCCGGTCGCGATGCCGCCGCCGCTGGTCGATCCGCCGGACGTGTTCCCCGCGCCGCCGTTCGCCGCGCCGCCGTTGCCGCCGTTCGGTGTCCTGCCGCCGAGGCCGGAAGCCGAATTCGCCAGCATGGCGAGCATGGTATTCCTGCGCCCGGTGTCGGCCAGGGAATCGAGATAGCCCGCGCCGCCGCCGGCGACGCCGGCCTGGGCGAAGCGGGCCTGCGCCTGGGCGGCTGTCAGCAGGCCGGCCCCGTTCGCGAAGGATTGCGCCACGAAGGACTGGCCTTCACCCCCGTCCTCGTCCGGATCGAAGGCGATCTCGCGCAGCGCACCGTCCCCGGCCGCCTGGGCTTGCTCGACCGGGGTGTCGAGTTCCTGCTCGGACGGGCCCTTGACCTCGACCGGCAGCTGGGGCATGTCCGAAATGCGGTTGCCGCAGCGCGCGCGGATATCGCTCCGGCCGTCGGACAGCACGGCCTCGCCCTCGGCCAGTATCACCTTCTTCGCGGTCCAGTACACCTGGTCGCCCTTGCGGTAGGACACGTACACGGCGCGCGCCTTCGGCACCGTGCGCAGCTCTGCCTTGTCGGTGTCGAATCCCGCGTAATGCGCGGCCACGGTCTTGTCGGCGAGGACGGCGCGAGCCAGCTCGGTGCGGCTGGTCACGCCGCCGGGGACGATCGAATACGGATACACATGCCGCGCCGGTGCCGGCGCGGCCTGGGCGGCAACGCGCAACGGCGCCGGCGCCGCCTGCACGGCCGGCGTGAGCGCTGCCGCGCGGCTGCTTCATGGTTTGCCGCAGGTAGGCTCGACGGCTGTGCATGTCCGGAGGTTAAAGTAGGAGAGATCCTACAGGGTAACTGTTTGCAATTAACAATTCCATATTCTTTAAGAAATTCCTGTTTCAATGTAGACATTTTGATACAAGAAGGCGCTGGCAGCTTCCCATTCATCGAGCGTCCGCCGGGTTTATACTTCCGATATGGATACCACCCGCTGCACCTGGGCCAATATGGCCAATCCGCGCTACATCGCCTATCACGATCACGAGTGGGGCGTGCCCTGCCATGACGAGACCACGCTGTTCGAGATGCTGAATCTCGAAGGGGCGCAGGCCGGCCTGTCCTGGGAGACGATCCTGAACAAGCGCGACAGCTACCGCAGCGCCTTCGACGGCTGGGACGCCGCCAAGATCGCCCGCTACGACGACGCCAAGGTGGCCGAGCTGCTGGCCAATCCCGGCATTGTGCGCAACCGCCTGAAGGTCGCGGCCGCCATCAACAATGCGAAGGCCTACCTGGCCATGCGCGAGCAGGGGCTGACGCTCGACCGCTACCTGTGGACCTTCGTCGACCATCAAGCGATCGTCAACGACTGGCCGGACGGCGCACGGCCGGCGCGCACCGAACTGTCCGACCGCATTTCGAAGGACCTCGGCAAGCGCGGCTTCAAGTTCGTCGGCTCGACCATCGTCTACGCCTACATGCAGGGGATCGGCATGGTGGACGACCACGACCGCGGCTGCATGTGCCGCCAACGCAGCGGGGCCCACGGCAGGAGCTGAACATGGACTACCGGGATGCATGGTGCACCCAGGCGCACTATACGGTCTTCGACAGCGACTATGGCGACGGCGCCTCGTTCCGGGTGCTCGCCGACGTCTGGCGCACCGATCCGCACCGCTCGCCGCACCTGCACGTGATCGCCCTGTGCACGCAATCGGAGCCCGACTGCCTGCTGCCGGGCTTCCACCGCATTCCCCAGCCCGAGCCCGGCCTGACGCTGGACCTGCTGAATGCCCCCATCGATACGGCCCTCGGCCAGCTGGCGGCGCGGGTCGACCTGTTCCGCCTGCACGGCATCGAGAACGCCGGCGCGGAGTTTGCGCGCGCGCTGGCGCGGGTGGCCGCGCCCCAGGCCCGCCTGCTGGGCCAGGGCCTGACGGCTGAGCAGGTGGCCGCGCTGGAAGTCCAGGGCTTCGTGTTCGAGCCCTGCAGCGAAGCGGACCGGCTGGCCGGCAAGCAGAAGGCGCGCTTCGCCAGCCGCAAGCCGCGGCCGCCGCAGCCGCCGGCGCCGGAGCGGCGCGCCATCGTGCTCGGCGCCGGCATCGCCGGCTCCGCCGCCTGCGAGCGCCTGTGCGCGCGCGGCTGGGAAGTGACCCTGGTCGAGCGCCACGAGAAGCCCGCCATGGAAGCCTCCGGCAACCGCGCCGGCATCTTCATGCCGCTGGTCTCGCGCGACGACAACATACCGACCCGCCTGACCCGCGCCGCCTACCTGTACGCGCTGCGCCACTGGGAGCGCCTGGGCGGCATCGGTCCCGRCCGCAGCATCGAAGGCGATGCCTGCGGCGTGCTGCAGCTGGCGCGCGATCCCGGCCACGCCGAGGTGCAGCGCGCCATCGCCGCCAGCGGCGCGTTGCCGGCCGGCTTTGCCGAATGGCTCGAGCAGCCGCAGGCCGAGGCCCTGCTGGGCTTGCCCGCACCGGATGGCGGCTGGCTGTTCCGCCAGGGCGGCTGGGCCCGGCCCGGCAGCGTCTGCGAAGCCATGCTGGCGGCCTGCGGCGGACGGCTGCAGCAGCGCTTTGGCGTCGGCAACGTGCGCATTGCCCGCGAGGACGGGCACTGGCTGGTGCATGACGAGCAGGGCGCCTTGGTGGCGCGCGCGCCCAACCTGATCCTGGCCAACGGCGCCGGCGCGATCCAGCTTCCGCATGCAGCGCCGCTGCCGCTGACGACCATGCGCGGCCAGGTCAGCCACCTGCCGGCGGACATGCTGCCGGCCCTGCCGGTGGTGCTGTGCCGCGAAGCCTACCTGACCCCGCCGTCGAACGGCGTCGTCAGCGCCGGTGCCACCTACGACCTCGACGACAATCCCGAACTCTCGCCCGCCAGCCACGAGGAAAACCTGGAACGCCTGCGCGGCCTGCTGTCCGATCCGCAGGCGGCGCAGGGCGCGCCGCTGCAGGGCCGGGTCGGCTTCCGCTGCATCGCCCCGGACCGCCTGCCGCTGGTCGGCCGCGTGCCGGACTTTGACGCGGCCGGCAGTACCGAACGCCTGCGCGACGTGCCGCGCCACCCCGGCCTGTACGCGCTGCTGGGCTATGCCTCGCGCGGCCTGATCTGGGCCGGCTGGGCCGCCGAGCTGCTCGCCGCCCAGCTCGAAGGCGAGCCCCTGCCGCTGGAATCGGCGCTGGTCGACGCCCTCGATCCGGCCCGTTTCGTGTTGCGCGCGCGCCGCACCAGCCGGGGGCCACAGGCCGAGGAGAGTTGATTTCCTGTAAGTAATTACACCGACTAAAGGTATAATTAACGTCCAGCAACATTTCACATCTGAAAGGTTGAGATGGACGACCTGACGGCAGACCACCCGACCCCCGCGCCCGACTCGCACGACCTGTTCCTGTTCCTTGCATCGACCGCGCACGACATGAAGAACTCGATCAGCGTCCTGTCCGGCACGCTGGAGCGCCTGCTCGTCGACGCGTCCCCCAAGACGGAATCGGCCTATCCGCAGATGGCGCACATGCTGTACCAGACCAAGCGCCTGAACGACAACCTGATGCAGTTGCTGGCGCTGTACAAGCAGGTCGGCAAGCCGGAATACCCCTTCGACGTGCAGCCGCTCGCGCTCGGCCAGCTGGTCGAGCAGGTGGTGGCGATCGAGCGCGTGCTGCTGAAGTCGCGCGGCATCCGGCTGGAACTCGACTATGACCCGGCCCTGATCTGGCACTTCGACGAAGACCTGGTGGTCGGCGTGCTCTCGCATGCGATCAACAACGCCATCCACTACACCTGCGACACCGTGCGCCTAGCGATCCGCGAGCTGGACGGCTGGCTCGAACTGCGCGTCGAGGACAATGGCCCCGGCTACCCGCCGGCCCTGCTGAAAGCCGGCGCGATCGCGACCCGCGAGCAGGGCAGCGGGGTCAACTTCCTGACCAACAGCGCCGGCCTGGGCCTGTATTTTTCCAGCGAAGTCGCGAAGATGCATCGCCACCGCGGCCGCAGCGGCAGCCTGCGCCTGGAGAACGGCGGGGCCTATGGCGGCGGCTGCTTCATCCTGAGACTGCCATGAACCTCGCGAATCCGGGCGTTGCCGCCGCCGCGGCCGACCAGATCGACTGGGCCGACAAGAACTACCTGGTGGTCGACGACTTCGTCGGCGTGCGCCAGCTGCTGCGCGAGAGCCTGCGCAGCCTGGGCGCGAAGAACATCGACCAGGCCTCGAGCGGCGGCGAGGCGATGGGCCTGCTGTCGCGCATCCGCTACGACGTGGTGCTGTGCGATTACAACCTCGGCGAAGGCAAGAACGGCCAGCAGGTATTGGAAGAAGCGCGGGTGCGCAACCTGCTCAACCCGAGCACCGTGTGGCTGATGGTGTCGGCCGAGAAGAGCGTGGAATCGGTGATGGGCGCGGCCGAGCACCAGCCGGACGCCTACCTGATCAAGCCGATCACCGAGGGTGTGCTGCTGACCCGCCTGAACCGCGTGTGGCACAAGAAGCAGGTGTTCCGCATGATCGACCAGGCGTATGCGGAAAAGGATTATTTGCGCGCGGCCAGGCTGTGCGACGCCCAGATCGGGAACGACAAGATCCACGCCCTCGACCTGCTGCGCATGAAGGCCAGGTTGATGGAAAAGAGCGGCCAGCCGGCCAAGGCGCGCGAAGTCTACGAGCAGGTGCTGGAACAGCGCGAATACCAGTGGGCGCGCGCCGGCCTGGCCAAGATCCGCATGGCGAACGGCGAGTTCGAGCAGGCGCGCCAGATGTTCCAGAGCGTGATCGCGGAAAACCGCTACTACATCGACGCCTACGACCAGCTGGCCGCGTCCTACCAGAACATGGGCAAGGCGGAGGAAGCCTGCGCGATCCTGGAACGCGCCGCCAGGCTGTCGCCGAACTCGGTGCCGCGCCAGCGCAACCTGGGGAATATCGCGCTCAAGCTGGGCAATGTGCAGATGGCCGAGAAGGCCTTCCGCAAGTGCATCGCGATCGGCGAGTACTCGATCATGAAGACGCCGGACGCCTACCTGGGCCTGGCGCGCGTGTGCGGCCAGAAGAACGATCCGAAGGAAGCCCTGCAGCTACTGCAGGCGGCCCAGCGCGAATTCGGCCACGAGCATCCGGACATGCTGCTGCGCACGAAGATCACCGAAGGCCTGGTCTATCACGAGAGCGGCGACTACCGGCGCGCGCGCAAGGCCGGCGACGAGCTCGAAGAGATGCTGAAGCAGAGCGCCGAACGCCCCGACACCGCCACCTGCCTGGAACTGGCGACCCTGCTGTTCGCGGTGGGCGTGAAGGATGCGCCGGCCGAGCTGCTGTGCTACGTGATCCGCAATAACCACGACAACCCGTTGCTGCTGGACGAAGTGCAGGCGATCTTCGAGAAGGCGCGCATGGGCGAAGAGGGCCTGGACCTGATCCGCAGCTCGAAGAAGGAAGCGGCGGACCTGATGAACCAGGGCGTGCTGCTATGGAAGACCGGCAAGCTGGCCGAAGCGGTGGAGTGGATGCGCAACGCGCGCAAGGCGGTGCCGAACAACCAGCGGATCCTGTTCAACGCGGCCCAGATCATGCTGTCGCACATGCAGCAGCACGGCTACGACGACAAGCTGTCCGCCGAAGCCTACGAGGTGCTGCACCACGTCGACCACCTGCTGCCGGGGCAGCAGCGCTTCGCGCAGCTGATGGAGCAGCTGGCGCAGTTGCAGCCGCAAGCCCAGCCGACCGAGGAAGCTGCCTAGGGTGGGCTCTCAGAGTCCACGCGTGAAGCCAGCGTTACGTTAGCTCCCGTGGGCACAGGGTGCCCACCCTACGCCTTGTCGGCCTTCGGCTTGCCGCCGCGTGCACGGCCACTGCCGTTCGGCGCTGCGTCGGGTGCGGGTTCCGTCTGCGATGACGGCGCAGCCGGCGCCTCGCCCTGCGGCTCGGCCTTGGCGGCGCCATCGCCAGGCGCCATCGCCGTCGCTACTGCCTGAGTGAACTGTTCCTGAAGCATATTCCACCACGCCAACGCAGCCGGCATGCCCGTGGCCGCGGCCGGGTCCTGCGCCGGCGCAGCCGCACCAGGCTGGGCCGAGCCGCCACCGCCGGCATCCCCGGCCGCGGATGCCCCCGGCTGGCCGAAGAAAGAAGAGAAGGGCATGCCCGCCATCTTCTCGGCGCTCACGCCCGACTGGCGCATCGCCTCGGCCATCGAGGCGCCCATGGTCTTGAGGGTCGACAGGGTGGCGCGCTGCACTTCCATGGTCTGGATGGTCCCGCGCAGCATGGTGAGGTTCATGTTGAGCCAGGATTCGACGGCCTTCAGGTCGGCGATCCGCTTGTCGAGGTCTTCGGTCGAGAGCGGCGGCGCGCTCATGCCCGACATGTTCGTGCCCGGAAGGTTCATCGAACCCCAGAGGTTCTTGACGAAGTCCAGCGTATCCGTCATCCCGGGCATATTGGCTGCAGGTGGTTTCAGCATGGTGGTCTTCTCCTGTTAGAGGTCGGGACGTGGAGCGCTCCTAGCGTATCAGATTACTTATGGCCCTCATAGACGTTACACTAGCCGGATGAGCCTCGCTTTCGCCCCGAACCGCCGCCGGAAAATCGTGCTGGGTGCGGTCACGGTCCTGCTGCACCTGGCCGTGCTGGACTGGTTCAGCGCCCAGGTCGGACGGCCGCGCGGGGACAGCGTGCGGCGCGAGGCGCCGCTGGTGGTGGCGGAACTGGTGGAGACGCCGGCCACGCCGCCGCCCCAGCCGCTGCCGCTGCCTCTCCGGCCCGCGCTCGAACCGCCGCCGCTGCCGCGCTTGCCGCCCGAGCCGGTGGAGGTGGACGAGGCCGGCCAGGGCGCCGCGGCCGGTCCCGGATCCGGCGATGGCGCGCAGGCAGCGGCGCCCGATGCCGCCGCCGGAGTACTTGCAGCCGGGCAGGGGAGCGCCCCGACCGCCGCGGCCGACGTACAATCCTCCCAGGCCGCCGCGCAGGCGCAGCCGGCAGCGGAACCGGCGCCGCCCAAGCCCGCCCCTGAAGCGCGTCACTACAAGGTCGACCTGCCGCCCGCCGCCGAGATCCAACTGGACGTCGCGCGCACCGACGCCAACGGCACGCAATGGAGCGGTGATTCCCAGCTGTCGTGGACGATCACGCCGACCTCGTACAAGATCCGTGTCGAAGCCGGCATCACGGTGGTGTTCGCCCACGTGAACCTGCTGACCGTGACCAGCGAAGGTACGGTTGGCGAGGAAGGCTTCATGCCGACCTTGATGACGGAAAAGCGGCGCGGGCGGTCGATGACGGCCACCCATTTCAACCGCAAGGACGGCAGGCTCAGTTTTTCAGCGTCGGAAGCAACATATCCGCTGGTCTGGGGCGCCCAGGACAAGGCCAGCGTGCCGCTGCAGTTGGCCGCGATCGCGCGCGGCGATCCGCAGCAATTGTCGGGAAATATCGACATCCTTGTCGGCGAAGACCGCGATGCGAGCGTTTTCAGCTTTGTGGTGCTCGGCCAGGAACAGATCGACACGGGCATGGGCAGGATCGCCACCTGGCACCTGACGCGTCCGCCCAAGCCCGGCTCGTACAACTCGCGCCTGGACCTGTGGCTGGCGCCCGACTACGGCTGGGTTCCGGTGCAGATCCGTAACCTCGAAGCGAGCGGGGCGGTGACGACCCAGACCGCGAACAAAATCGTGATGAAGAATTCAGGAAGCTGATATGAACAAGATGTGGAAACTGGCCGCTGCGGGTGGACTGCTGGCGGCGGCGATGACGGCCCGGGGCGCGCCCGCGGCGGACGAGCATCCGGCGCAGATGCGTCCCTTTAACCTGCCGCCCTCGGCCGACCTGTCGTACTCGATCAGCGCCCGCCAGCGCGGCTTCACGCTGAACGGCGAAGCCACGCTGAGCTGGCGCCAGGGCGACGGGAAGTATACGATCAACACCGATTCGCGCGTGGCCCTGCTGGGCAAGCTGACCGAGAACCGCAGCACCGGCACGATCGACAGCTACGGCCTGGCGCCGAACGAGTACTACGACAAGCGCTTCCGCAAGGACCCGGTCACGGCGAATTTCGACCGCGAGGCCAGGACCATCGGCTTCAGCGACGGCAAGAAGAGCTACGCGATCAAGGGCGGCGAGCAGGACCGGGTGTCGATCTCGTGGCAGCTGATCGGGGTGGCGCGTGCGGCCAAGGACAAGTTCAAGCCGGGCTCGGACTGGGACTTCTTCGTGGTCGGCCCCCACGATGCCGATCCCTGGACCTTCCGCGTGATCGGCCGCGAAAAAGTGCAGGCCGGCGCCGCCATCGGCACGGTCGACACCATCCACGTGCTGCGCGAACCGCCGCCGGGCTCGAAGGACCAGACCCTCGACATCTGGCTGGCGCCGTCGCTGGAGTGGTATCCGGTCAAGTTGAAGTTCGTCGACAACGACCGCGATTATGTGGAGCAGACGCTGGAGAAGATCACTCGCAAGTAAACCAATCCATTTGACGGCGCAGGGCGACGACAACTAGTCCTGCACCCCCGGATCTTCCAGCGAATCATTCTCCCAGTGCAACACGATCTCCTTCGGCGCATTCCCCATCCGCACGCTACGCTTGAAGGTCTTGCCTTCGGCCGAGGCGCTGATGTGATACACGCCGGGCGGCAGTTTGGCAAAGAACATTGGCCCGGTATTCGCCACGCTCAGCACATTGCCTCCCCTGGCGTCCGTGATGTCGAGCTGGACGTCGGAGCGGTAGGCGCCGGTCTGCCGGGTGGCGAAAGTCAGTTGCAGGTTGTAGTCGGCGCGCAGGGCGCGCATCGCGTTCTGCTCGTCCTGGCCGACGCCGCCGTTGATGTAGCTGACGCCGTTCTGCTCCTTCGGCTGGGCGGCCAGCACGGCGGGCTGCATCAGGCAGATGGCCAGGGTGAAGGCTGCGGTGGCAAGTGTTCGTTGCATGGCATTTCTCCTTCAATCGTTGTCATGATAGCCATTATCTGGCGGCTGAAAGATGAAGAGCGCGCGGCTCGGTTCTCCATAGTGCGAAAGCAAAATATTGCATTCAGTGCAAGGTATTTTTGCCTTCATTCCGTTGCGTATTAGCCAGTTCTTAAAAGTTGCTTGGTCTTAACTGCTCGTTTGAACTGTTATACTGACGCCCCCGCGCACGCCGCCTTGGCCGCCGCACGCGTTACGAAACCGGCAACTGGTAAGCCTTACGATGATCGACAACCTGGCAGGCGCCGCCGCCGCCGACCTCCATTCCATAGCGCAAGACGAACTGGCGACCGGCGCTCCGGATCCCTTGCAGGCCCACTTCCACGAGGGAGTGGCGCCGGACGAGATCGAGCAGGTCTATCACCTCAAGCGCGCCCAGCCCATGCTGCAGGCGTTCACGGCCCTGTTCCACGGCGGCCAGGACGGCGTGATCGTGCGCCTGCTGGTGCTGCGCGAGCTGGCCGCCGAAACGGGCGAGTCCGCCTTTTCGCGCGCCGACATCAACCAGAAGTTCGCCTACCTGATCCCGGAAAGCCTGGAGACGGTGCTGGGCCGCCTGCGTTCGCACGGCCTGCTGGCCTGGGACAATCCGGCCGCGGTCTACCGCATCACGCCGCTGGCGCGCAATGTCCTGGCCGCCCTCGACACCCTGCTGGCGCTCGGCCGCCCGGAAGAGGACGAGGCCGAGATGGGTTTCCTGCTGTCGCAGGTGGCCGGCGCCCAGGCCGTCGGCGGCGTCACGGTCGAGCAATTGAAGCATTTGCTGGGCCGCCTGGTCGAGCTGCACGAGGAGTTCCGCGACGCGATCGCCTCCGGTTCCGAATTCCGCCTGCGCGCCTCGCAGGCGAAGTGGCACATGGCCTGCGACTGGGTCGAGAAGGGCTCGGCGATCCTGCGCGCGATCACCTCGAGCGAGCAGGCGGATGCGGCCACGCACAAGGCGGCGCAGGCGATCGGCCGCGCCCAGTCTTCGCTGCTGAACATGCAGGGCATGTTCTCGCGCGCCCTGAACCAGATCGAGCGCCAGCGCGTGCACCTGGGCCAGTCCGGCCTGTCGACCACCGACATCAAGCGCTGGCTGCTGGCCCACGACGACCTGGCCAGCCTGGCCGAGGGCGCGATCGAGCGTCCGGTCCTGCCGCTGTTCGTCACGCCGGCCGAGATGATCGACGTCGCCGAGACCGAGCTGATGATGGAGCGCGCGGTCAACGTGGCGCCGGGCGGCCTGCCGAGCGGCGAGGACGCGCCGCTGACCATCAACGACAACCCGGCCATGCAGGGCGAGCTCGACGACTGGATCAAGCGCCTGGCCGACTTCGCCAACCTCGACAACTTCCCCGTCATGGCCGAAGGCGCGCCGAAGAGCGTACCGATCCAGGATTCGCTGCTGCCGGCCAGCTTCGCGGTGGCGTCCTACCGCGCCTCGCTGCTGCCGCTGCTGGGCGACCCCGCCGAGGCCAGCCTGCAGGGCCCGACCGCCGAACTGGCGCGCCTGCCGGTACGCTTCAATTCCGAGGATGAAATGGTCCAGCTGGACGACCCCCACGTGGCGGCGATGTCGCTCGCGACCCTCTCCTTGATTATGGAAACTGAGCTAGATTTGGACAGAAAAGACGATGAATGACGATGCACAGATCCTGATTGCGCGGCTGCTCACGCACCAGACCCTGCGCCGCGACGACAAGATGGTCAAGCGCGCGCTGTCCGACGATACCTTCCGCGCCGAGATCGACAAGCGCCTGCTGGAATCCGGCCTGAAGCTGATCGACAACGTGTATGCCGACCACGTCACCCTGGCCCTGCACCGCAACGTCGAGCCGAAGATCTTCGGCGCCAAGGACATCTGGCAGAACAATAACTTCGGCCTGACCCGCGACGGCGTGGCCCTGCTGGTGGTGCTGTGGGCGCAGATCATCCTGCCCAAGCGCCAGCGCCAGGAAACCCACCAGGCCATCGACGTCGACCAGTCGGACATGTTCGACAAGGACAATCCGATCCCGCGCGCCGAGGACACCTCGATCGGCATCTCCTACACCGCGCTGCTGGCCGACTTCGGCGACAAGCTGGGCAAGAAGACCCGCATGGACATGAACCTGGGCCTGCTGTCGAAGCTCGGCTTCATCGAGCGCCGCGGCGACGTGATCCTCGAAGGCCCGCTGCTCGACCTGCTGATGGACACCGACCTGCTGAAGGAGCGCATCATCAACGGCGCCCTGGCCGAGGTGTTCAAGCGCGCGCCGCTGAGGGCGGTACGCCGCCCGGTCAGCGAAGCGGCCAACGATGCGGGTGCCACGGAAGCCGCATCGGCGGAGCCTGTCGCCGCCGAGGCTCCCGCCGAGGTTCCCGCCGAAGCCGCCCCCGAATCCCAGGAGTAAAGCGCATGTTCCACATTAAATCTCTCGAGCTGGTCCACTGGGACTACTGGCAGCGGATCAAGAACATCCCGCTGGACGCCAAGATCATCACCATCGCCGGCCAGAACGGCTCCGGCAAGACCACGCTGCTCGACGCGCTGCGCACCCTGTTCGGCCTCGACTGCTCGATGGGCCGCACCTATAAACACTATGCGCGCCACTCGGGCCAGCAGAGCGCCTGGATCCGCGCCGTGGTCGACAACAAGCCGTCCGGCCG
This sequence comes from Massilia sp. 05N420, assembly GCF_056397205.1. Classification (NCBI taxonomy): domain Bacteria; kingdom Pseudomonadati; phylum Pseudomonadota; class Betaproteobacteria; order Burkholderiales; family Oxalobacteraceae; genus Massilia; species Massilia sp. 05N420. The sequence continues at coordinate 155,832 of NZ_JBFTMX010000015.1, read as the reverse complement.
CCAGCTGTCGAACCGTCCGTTCCGCCACAGCGGTTTCTTCAGCGACGACGAAGTCACGCTGTTCTGCCAGGTGCAGAAGAACGGCGGCGACTGGAAGCGCCAGTACCTGATGCGGCCGGGGAATATCGACATCGAGGAAGTGACCGAGGCCAGCGACTGGCTGGGCGTCGAGAATTACCGCAAGCGCCTGGCCTCGGCCGGCCTGTCGCCGGCGATGTCGAAGGTGCTGGCGCTGGAGCAGGGCGAGACCGACAAGCTGTGCGAATACTCGCCGCGCCAGCTGCTGGACCTGGTGTTCCAGGTCTTCGGCGACAAGGAAGTGCTGGACGCCTACGACGAAGCCAAGCGCCACCAGCGCGATACCGAAACGGAGCTGAAGCGCTTCGAGGCCGAGCTGGAAACCTCGCGCATCAACCTCGAAGGCCTGCGCCTGCGCGTCGCGAATTATCACCAGTGGGAAGACCTGAACAAGGAACGCCGCGCCCTGGTCGAGGAAGCGCTGCCCAGCCTGGAATACCACGAGGCGCGCGAAAAGGCGGCCCAGACCAGCCGCGCCCTGCGCGAAGCGAAGAAGCCGCTGATGCAGGCCGACAGCCAGCTGGCCGAGAAGCGCCACGCGCTGGCGGCCCAGCAGCGCGCGCTGACCGAAGCCCAGCAGCAGGAAGTGCAGCTGGAGCAGGAAGCGAACACCCTGGCCGGCCGCCTCACGGAAGTCAACCGCAAGCTGAAACCCCTGGAAAGCCTGCTGGAACAGAAGGAGCGCCTGCAGAAGCTGGCCGCGGATTCCGGCGCCGACATCGCCGAGGTGACCACCCAGCTGGAAGCCAAAGAAGCGCAGCTGGCGAAGAAGAAGACCGAGCGCGACAACCTGGCGGCGCGCATCGCCGGCGAGCTGTCGACCATCTCGGCCCTGCAGGGCAAGAGCTCGATGCCGGAACCGGAAGCCCAGCGCCTGATGCGCCGCGCGCTGAACGACGCGAACATCCGGCATGCGATGCTGTCCGATATCGTCGAAGTGACGGACCCGAAATGGCAGGGCGCCGTCGAGGGCGTGCTGGGCGGTTACGCCTCGGTGGTGCTGCTGGAGAATGCCAAGGATGCGCCGGCGGCGTACAAGCTGGCCGAAAAGGAGCGCTACCGCCACTTCATCGTGCCGGATTGCGTCAGCGCGCCGGTGGTCAAGGACGACACCCTGCTGTCGGTGGTGCGTTTCAGCTCGAAGGCGCCGTCCTGGCTGATCGACCAGCTCGAGCGCATCGAGCGCGTCGAATCCGTCGACGCCGGCTTCAAGAGCGATGCCGACGAGTGGATCACGCCGGACGCGTATCACCGCGAACGCCGCGGCGGGCGCTCGTTATTTGTTGAGCCCTCGCGTTACCGCTTCGGCGCGGCCGGCAAGACCCAGCGCCTGGAAGCGATCCAGAAAGCGCTGCCGGCCCTGGAGGCCCAGGAAGACAAGCTGACGCTGGAGATCAGCAAGCTGGCGACCGAGGTGTCGGCGCTGCGCGTGCGCATCGCCGGCGTCGACGCCGTCAAGGAACTGAGCGCGCGCCAGGCCGAGTTCGAGGAAGCCACGCGCGCCATCGAGCCGCTCAAGACCGAGCGCCTGGAAGTCGGCGCGCGCCTGGGCGAGCTGCAGGTGCTGACCAAGAACGCGACCGTCACCCGCACCCGCGCCGACACCGTGTGGCAGAACGCCCGCATGGCGCTGTCGGAAGCGGAAGCCGGCATGCGCCTGAACCACCGCCGCCAGATCGAGCAGCGCAGCGATCATGCGCGCGCCCTGCTGGAGCTGCGCCGCAACTGGCGCCACGTGCCGAAGGCCTGGCGTCAGCCGGAACGCCGCGCCGCCCTGGTGGCCGCGCACCAGAACACCCACCAGGTGAAGCTGCGCGTGGGTTCGCTCGACACCTCGCTGGCGCGCAGCGACTGGGAACACGATCCGACCGTGATCGACCAGTACGAGCGCCTGAACGACCAGCTGTCGAACCGCCAGAACGAGACCGAGGAGCGGCGCTACCAGAACAACCGCGCGATCGAAGCCACCGACAATGCGCGCGGCGCCTACATCGAGCGCCTGCGCTACACGATCAAGACCTACTCGAAGAACATCAGGGAGCTGGGCGAGCTGGCGAATATCGAGGTCACGGTCGATCCGGTGCGCCTGGAGAACGACGACCTGCAGCTGGCCCAGGCCGGCCTGCACGTGCGCTTCAAGTTCGACGGCAAGGGCCAGATCGGCATGAACGACGGCGAAGCGTCCGGCGGCCAGCAGGTCATGAAGTCGCTGGTGCTGCTGATCGGTTTGCTCAAGTCGGAAGAGGGCTCGGGCGGCTTCGTGTTCATCGACGAACCCTTCGCCCACCTGGACATCCGCAACATCCAGCTGGTCGGCGAGTTCCTGAAGAACACCGACGCCCAGTACCTGATGACGACCCCGCTGACCCACAACACGGACGTCTACGATCCTTCGGACCTGACCCTCATCACCAGCAAGAAGAAGAAGGACGTGCAGTGGGCGCAGCCGATCTTCGTGCTGCAGCGGCGCGCAGCCGGCGAGGCGGCTGCAAAGGCGGCCTGACACCGGGTCAGCGGCTTGAAAAGCGTTTCGCGCCACCGCCGGTGCGGAACGCTTCCACCACATACTCCACGAAGACCCGCACCTTGGCCGGCAGCAGCTTGCGGCTCGAGTAGTAGATGGCCAGCGGGCGGTTCAGCCCGTGCCAGTCGGGCAGCACCCGCAGCAGTTCTCCGGTCTCCAGCAAGGGCAGGGCATGCGGCATCGGCAGCATCGCGATGCCCAGGCCGATGGCGGCCGCGCGCGCGATCGCTTCCGGATCGTCCAGCACCGCAACCGGCCGCACGTTCGCCACGACTTCGCGTCCCGCACCGCTCTTCAGGGTCCACGGCATCAGGCGGCCCGACCCGAGCGCGCGCCGCAGCAGGCCGCGATGGCGCGACAGCTGCTCCGGCTCTTCCGGCGCCGGGAAGCGCCGCAGATAGCCGGGCGCCGCCACCAGCACCGACCTGGCCTGCGCCAGTTCGCGCGCCACCAGGGCGTCCGTCAATTCCACGCCGCCGCCGATGGCGACGTCGAAGCCTTCACCGATCAGGTCGACCTGGCGGTTATCGAAATGCAGGTCGGGCACCACGTCCGGATAGCGTTCCAGGAAGCCCTCCAGCAGCGGCACGAAATACATGCGGCCGACCGCCGGCGCCATCGCGATCTTCAGGGTGCCGGCCGGCTTGCCGGCGTCCTGGCGCAGGTCGGCCAGGGCATCGGCGATCTCGGTCCAGGGCAGGCGCACCTGGCGGTAGAGCCGCTCGCCTTCCGCCGTCAGGCTGAGGCTGCGCGTGCTGCGCTGGAACAGGCGCACGCCGACGCCGGCTTCGAGCCGCGCCACGCTCTTGCTGACGGCCGCCGGGGTCAGGCCCAGGCGCCTGGCGGCGGCGGAAAAGCTGGCCTCGTCGGCGGCGGCGACGAAGCAGTCGAGGTGGGGGGGAAGATCGGTTTGCATGCTTTCATCTTATACCAATGGTTGAAAGTGTAATACCGGATTGCCGACTACCGGGAACAAGTGGTCTGGACCATACTTTCCTCACCAACCACCCACACGAAAGGAAAGCATCATGGACTCCAGACTGAACAATCGGGTCGCCTTCATCAACGGCGGTTCGCGCGGCATCGGCGCCGCCACCGCGCGCCGCCTGGCCCGCGAAGGCGCCAGGGTCGCGATCGGCTACCAGTCGTCCGCCATCGCCGCCGAAGCCCTGGTGGCGGAGATCGAAGCCGGCGGCGGCGAAGCGATCGCGATCCGCGCCGACGCCGCCGATGCCGACGCCCTGACCCGCGCCATCGACCGCGCCGCCGACCACTTCGGCCGCCTCGACATCCTCGTCAACAGCGCCGGCGTGCTGCGGCTGGGTTCCGTGGAAGAGTTCTCGCTGGCCGACCTCGACCAGACCCTGGCGGTGAATGTGCGCGCCGTGTTCGTGGCCTCGAAGGCCGCCGCCGCCCACATGCGGGATGGCGGGCGCATCATCAACATCAGCAGCACGAATGCCGTGCGCATGCCGTTCGCGGGCGGCGCCGCCTATGCGATGAGCAAGTCGGCGCTCACCGGATTGGTCAAGGGGATGGCGCGCGACCTCGGGCCGCGCGGGATCACCGTCAACAATGTGCAGCCGGGTCCGATCGACACCGACATGAACCCGGCCGAAGGCGAGTTCGCCGAGAGCCTGCACGGCCTGATGGCCTTGCCGCGCCATGGCCATGCCGACGAAGTGGCGGCGATGGTGGCCTACCTGGCCGGCCCGGAAGCGGGCTTCGTGACCGGCGCCGACCTGCTGATCGACGGCGGCTTCGCTGCCTGAGGATCAGTGCGCGGCGCTGCCGGCCAGGTGCCGCTGCAGCGCCAGCCGCGCCGACCGCTCGATCGCCTGCCAGCACCCGCGCCGCAGCGCGGCCCGCTTGCGGTGCCTGGCGGGCACGCCGGACAGCGGCTTGAGGTAAAAGGGCAGGGCGATGCGCCAGCACCGGCCCGCCATCGGCACGCCGCCGAGGCTTTCCCAGAAGCCGTCGTAGGCGTTCGCGAAATGCCTGGCGTCGGCCGGCTTCCAGGCGCTCTGGCATGCGGCCTTGACGGCCACGGCCTGCCGCATGCCGAGGGCCAGCGCGATGCCCTGCAGGGCGGCGAAACAGAAGAAGCCGGGCGAGTTGTGCGGAAAAGCCTGCTCGAAGGCGGCAAAGGCGGCGCCGGCATCGAGACGGTGGCCCTGGTTGCGTGCAATGAATGGGACGACGGGCGCGGCGACCCCGGCGAAGGCGCCCTCGACCCAGCTGAAGGACAGGCGGTGCAGGCAAACACCGCCGGCGCGCATGGCGATCGTCAGGTCGCCTTCCGCGCTCAGGCGCGGCGCCATCTCCAGCCGGATCTCGAAACGCCCGCCGCCGGCCGCATCCGCATGCCGCCACAGGAGCAGGCCGCCGTTGCGGTAGACGGCGCGCTTGTAGGCGGCGTCGAAGGCGCCTTCTTCGAAACGGTAATGGGCGAGTACGCAATGCACCCGCTGGCGCAGCGACAGCCCTTTCGCCAGGTAGTGGCGGTGGCTCAGGTGGTGGAAGACGTCGTCGTGCGCCAGGGCCACGTAGCGGCGATGGATGTCCAGCGCCAGCAGTTGCCGGTGCGCGTGCCGAAACAGCAGCACCCGCAGGCTGCGCGCGACGCAGGCCAGCCAGGACGGTAGAGGATAGTGGCGCCGCGCCAGCCAGTGCCTGGCCAGGAGGGTAAGGACCATGCGAGCTCCGGGAAGCGTGGTTTTACGGCGATTCTCTGCCGGGCCCGGTACTGCGTATTAGAGCTGCACAAGATCCTTGCCGACATACGTGCGTGAGAATTGACGCATTTCCCGGCCATCGTCGGCTGATATCATCGGGAAACGTTTTCGATGAGGGAAAGAATGGAATTCCAGGCAAGACGAGACAGGGCCATCGAGTTGCTGGAACAGAGCGGCATCGAATGCAGCAGCTACGCGCCGCCCTTGATGCGTCTGCTGTGGCGCTGCGGGGTGCAGGTGCGGCCGCCGCATTTCATGGGTTTCGCCGCCGCCGCCCTGTTGTCGGGCAGCTGGTTCGCCGTCGGCTGGGGCCTGGTCATGTGGGTCGGATTCTGGTCCCGCCACAACACGGAGATGCCCTCGGCCCTGCTCAGCGCCTGCGGTGCCGGGCTGTTCTTCGGCTTGTCGATGGCCGGCTACTATGCCCACCAGCGCAGGAAGCATGATTTGCCGAGCTGGGAGTCGCTGGTCTAAGTACTTAGAACCTATCCCAGTAGGCAAGAGTCGCTCCTGGCGCGCCTGACAAGCGTAGGCGGCGTTGCTCGTCGTTGCATGGCTCGCCATGCGGCCTCCTCGCGCCTTGCCTACGCTTGCCATGCATCGCCATGAGCTTCCCCCTGCCTACCGAGATAGGTTCTTAGCCTGCCAGCGCCTTGAGCAGGTAATCGGTATCCCGCCGCAGGATCGACTCGTTGAAGCCGAGCTGCGCCTTCCCCTCGTTCAGTTTGCTGAGCCGTACGTTCGCCTTCTGCAGGCGCTCTTCCAGTCCGGCCAGGCGCTGCGGCGCGAACTCCAGAACCGCCAGGTTGCTGCCGTTCTCGATGCGTTTCACCTTGAAGCCCGGCGTGCGCTCCAGCGCCGCCAGCAGGCGTTCGCCGGCCGCGCGCACGCGCGCATAGCGCTCTTCGACGCCGTCCAGCGCGTCGAGGGCGGGCAGGGCGGCCTGCCAGCCGTGGTAGATCGCGCCGCCGAAGAGGTGGCGCAGCTCGCGCGCCTTCGCCATCAGCGGCCTGGGGCCGGACAGCACGCCGCCGAAGGGCGCGCCCAGGTATTTGTAGAGCGAGACGTAAACGGTGTCGAAGTGCGCGCAATAGTCCGTTACGCGAAAGCCCTCCATGCCGCTCATGAGCAGCAGGCGGGCGCCGTCCAGGTGCAGCGGGATCTTCTTCGCGCGCGCGATGTTGGCGATCCCGGCCACCAGCGCCGGCGTCAAGCTCGCGCCCTGGGCCCGGCGCACCGGGCTTTCCAGCGCGATCGCGCCGACCTTGATCGGGTAGGGCCCGGCCTCGGCGCGCTCGATCGCCGCGTTCAGTTCTTCCAGCGTGGGCGCGGCCCCGCCCGGCGCCAGCGGCACCAGGTTGATGCCGCTGAGGGTGGTGACGGTATTCGATTCGTCGCGGTAGACGTGGCTTTCCTGCTGCACCAGCGCGTGCCGGTTCTCGCCGCACAGCAGGCGCAGGGCGATGTGGTTGGCGAGGGTCCCGGTCGGCATGAAGACCGTGTCTTCCTTGCCCAGCAGGGCAGAGAACTTCGCTTCCAGTTCCGCCACCGCACCGCCCGCCAGGTAGCCGTCGGCCGGCTTCGCATGCCTGTCCAGCAGCGCCTGCAGGCGGGCCGGTTCGGCGGCCGGGTTGCGCGGCAGGGTGTCGCCGGCCAGCACGACCAGGGTGTCCATGTCCGCGGAAGGCATCGCGCCGCCTGGCGGCGCGCCGCCGTATTGCGCATGGGCGCTGCTGCCCGCCGCCAGGCCCAGTGAAGCGATCGGTACGGCTTCGAGGAAACGGCGGCGGTTCAGTCTCATGTGTTCTCTTTTCTAAGGCGCAGGCGCCAGCGCATCAGGCTGGCCGAGAAGGTGGCGAAATAGCTGGCGGTCATGCCCAGGCAGTACATCGTCAGCGGGCTGTCCGAAAAGCGCGGATTCGGCTGGTTGCTGCCCTGGTTCATGTAGACCTCGATGCCCAGGTAGATCACGCGCGCCACCAGCAGCATCCCCACCAGCACGCCCATGCGCATCGGCGGGGTGAAGTAATAGCCCTCGGCGGTGTCTTCGAAGCGGGTGCGGCGCAGGCCGTAGATGCCGAGGGCGATGCCGGCGACGGCGCCGAGCGCCAGCGCGGCCAGCGACAGCGGCCGGCCGCCCATGCCGGCGGCGGGCACCAGCAGCATGGCGCCGAACACCAGCAGGCCGGTGTAGTGGCGCGACATGATCGAACGCTGGCGCGTCATCTGGGCTTTCAGGCGCTGGTAGATGCGCCAGACCAGGATAGGAAGAAGGAGGATGAGGGCAAGTGTGGTGATGCTCATTGGGCGATTGCGGCGGCGGCGGTGCGCTTGCGCCAGGCAAGCAGACCGGCCGCGAAAGTCATGTAGTAACCGGCGAGGACGCCGAAGATGCACAGGGTCAGGGGGCTGGTGACGAACTCGTGGTGGGCGAAGGAGCCCAGCGCATAGTACTCATAGGCGCGGTAGCCCATGCGGCCGATGAACAGCAGCGCGACCAGCATGCCGATCGGCGCGTGCGGCGTGAAGTAATACTCGTCGCCGGCCTGCTCGAATCTGGTGCCGGCGCTGGCGATCCGGCCCAGCACGATGCCGAGCACCAGTCCGGCGCCGAGGCCGGCAATGGCGATCGGCGCGGTCTGCAGGCTCAGCGCCGCCAGCATCAGGACCAGCAGCGGAAAGAAGACCAGGGTCGTGCGGTGACGCCACACTTTCGAGCGCTGGCGGGTCGTCAGGCGCTTGATGCGGCTGTAGACGCGCCACAGGACCAGCGGAGCGAGGACGGCGGCAACGACGGGAGTGGGCAGCATGGCGATTTCCTTGGTGTCGAATCCGCCATTGTAATCCAGCCGGGCGTCGGCAAACCGCTGCCCATGTTAATGTTTTGGCTCCGCCAGCAGGAGAACCGACCATGTTCGTTGCACCCATCGAAGCGCACCGCGCCCCCGATCCGGCGCCCATCGAAGAGCCGCCCAAGGAGCCTTTCGACTCGCCCGACCCGCACCAGCCGCCGATCCGCACGCCCATGAACGACGAACCGGACACCGATCCGAACCCGAGCGTCGCGCGCACGCTGCACTGATTATTTCCATCCCGCTACCCGCCGTGCATTGACGCACGGCCGGCTGCGCGCTTAATATTTAGATGAATGTCTAATTAGATGAACTTCAAATTTGGAGGCGCGATGAAACTGCATACCGGTATCCGATCCCTGAAACTGTGGCCGATGCTGTCGATGTTGCTGTTGGCGGTGGCGGCGCAAGCCCTTGCCGCCCCGGCCGGCGACCAGCCGATCTCGCTCGACACCGCCGGCGGCACGGTCGCGGGCACCCTGCACCTGCCGGCGGTCGAGGGCAAGGCACCGGTGGTGCTGATCGTCGCCGGTTCCGGTCCCACCGACCGCGACGGCAACAACCCCGCCTTCCCCGGCCCCAACAACAGCCTCAAGCTGCTGGCCGAGGCGCTGGGCCAGGCCGGCTTCGCCTCGGTCCGCTATGACAAGCGCGGCATCGGCGCCAGCAGGGCCGGCGCGCCGGACGAATCGGCGCTGCGCTTCGACACCTACGTCGACGATGCCGCGGCCTGGATCGCGAAGCTGAAGGCCGATCCGCGTTTCGGCCAGGTGGCGGTGATCGGCCACAGCGAAGGCGCGCTGATCGGCATGCTGGCCGCCGAACGCGCCGGCGCGGCCGCCTATGTGTCGCTGGCCGGGGTGGCCGAAGGACCGGGCGCCGTGCTGCGCAAGCAGCTCGCCGGCAAGCTGCCGCCGGCGCTCGCGGCCGACAACGAGCGCATCCTCGCCAGCCTGGAGCAGGGCAGGACCGCGGCCGAGGTGCCGCCCGCGCTGGCGATGCTGTACCGGCCAAGCGTGCAGCCCTATCTGATCTCGTGGATGAAGTATGTGCCGTCCCAACGCATCGCCGCGCTGCGCATGCCGGTGCTGATCGTGCAGGGCACGACCGACATCCAGGTCGGCGTCGAGCAGGCGCAGGCGCTGAAGGCCGCCAGGCCGGACGCCGTGCTGGCCATCATCCCCGGGATGAACCACGTGCTGAAAGAGGTGCCGGCCGATCCGCAGCGGCAGATGGCATCGTATGGCGACCCGGCGCTGCCGCTGCATCCGCAGCTGGCCGGCACGCTCACGGGCTTCCTGCGTAAAGCGGCACCCTAGGCTAGGCAGCGCCTGGAGCAGGCTTGCCGGCGATGGCCTGCAGCAGCCGCGCCATGTCGACCGGCTTCACGAGCCGGACATCGAAGCCGCTGCGCAGCGCGCGGTCGCCGTCGACTTCCTGGCCCCAGCCGGTCACGGCGACCAGGGTGGCCTCCGTGCCCCAGGGCTGCTGCCTGGTCCACTCGGCGATCTCGTAGCCGGTCGCGCCGGGCATGCCGATGTCGAGCACCAGCAGCCGCGGCCGGATGCGCGAGGCCAGTTCGATGGCGGCCTTGCCGTCGTAAGCCGTGTGCACCGTGTAGCCCTGCAGCGCGAGGAATTCGGCCAGCAGGTCGGCGGCATCGCGGTTGTCGTCGGCCAGGACCACCTCGAGCGGGACCCGCGTTTCGGCGCTTGCGGGGCCGGCGTCCGTGGCGGCGGCCGCCCGTTCGCCGGCCTGCTCCGCGGCCAGCGGCAACGTCACGCGCACCCGCGTGCCGAGGCCCAGGCCGGGGCTGAAGGCGGCCACGCTGCCGCCATGCAGCTCGACCAGGGACTTGACCACCGCCAGGCCGATGCCGAGTCCCGGCGTGCCGCCATGGGCCTTGGTCTGGGCCTGGGAAAACATCTCGAACACCTCTTCCAGCCGCTGCGCCTCGATGCCGATGCCGTTGTCGGCCACCTCGACGAGCGCCCGGCCGTCTTCGCGCGTCACGCGGACGTCGATCTCGCCGCCGGCCGCCGTGAACTTGGCGGCATTGTTCAGCAGGTTGCTCAGCACCTGGGTCAGGCGCACTTCGTCGCCCTCGACCATCACCGCCTCCGGCGGCAGGGACATGCCGAGCCTGTGCCCCTTGTCCTTGAGCGCCGCGCGCACGCTGTCGCAGCCCATCTCGGCCACCCGGCGCAGGTCGATCCGCTGGATCTCGAGCTGCAGGCGGTCGTGCGTGATCCGGCTCAGGTCCAGCAGCTCGTCCAGCAGCCTGGCCATGTGGCTGACCTGGCGGTCGATGACCTCGGTCGCGCGGCCCACGGAGGCCGGGTTGGCGGCGGCCTGGCGCAGCAGGGCGACCGAGTAGCCGGCGGCGGCCAGCGGGTTCCTCAGCTCGTGGGCGAGGATGGACAGGAAGTTGTTCTTCTGGCGGTCCGCCTTTTCGAGCTGCTTGCGCTGGCGCTCCAGGTTCTGCCTGACGTTCACGTCGGTGGTAACGTCGCGGGCGGTGCCGATGATCATGGTCGGTATGCCGGCCGCATTGCGCATCACCTTGCCGCTCGATTCGATCCAGCGCACGATCCCGTCGGCGCCGCAGGCGCGGAACTGGGCCTGGTAGTCGTGCCTGCCCGCCAGCGCGGCGTTCCATTGCGCCAGCACCGCCGTGCGGTCGTCCGGGTGGATGTCGTCCAGCCATGGCTCGGCGTCGGTATGGACGAAGCCCGGCGCCCGTCCGTACATCGGGCCGATGGCCTCCGAATACGACAGCTCGCGCGTGCCGAGGTCGAGCTGCCAGGTGCCCATGCCTGCCGACTGCAGGGCGATCTCCAGCCTGGCCTTGGCGATCGACTCGCGCGCCAGCGCCTGCTCGACCTGGTCGCGCTGGCGCACGCGTTCGAGGCAGGAGCGCACCGCATAGCCGATGCGCGGATAGTGCTTGGCGGTCTTGGTGATGTAGTCGTCCAGGCCTTCCTTCATGGCGGCGACCGCGACTTCCTCGGTGCCGCTGGCGGTGAACATGATCACCGGCCGCTCCGGGAAGCGGCGCTTCAGTTCGCGCAGCACGGTGATGCCGTCGCTGAAGCGCAGCTGGTAATCGGTGATCGTGACCTCGAAGCCGCCCTGGTCGAGCGCCGCCGCCAGGGTCTCGGGCGTGCCGGCCTGCAGGATGCCGATGTCGCCGAAATGGCGGCGCAGTTCGCGGGCGACCAGCGCGCGGTCGTCGGGACTGTCGTCGATCAGCAGGGCGGTGAACGTCATACGCTGTCCTGCGCGGCCGGCAGCTCGACGCGGAAGCTCGCGCCTTCGCCGGGCGCCGAGCCGACGCCGACGCTGCCGCCCATGCGCTCGACGCCTTTCTTGACGATCGCCAGGCCGATGCCGGTGCCGGGGAATTCTTCCTCGCTGTGCAGGCGCTCGAATACGTTGAAGATCCTGGCCTGGGCCTGTTCGGGGATGCCGATGCCGTTGTCCTCGACGGTGATGCGCACCATGCCGCCGGCCTGCCGGGCGCCGATGCGGACCATCGGCGCCACGCCCGGCGCGACGAACTTGACGGCGTTCGATACCAGGTTGACGAGGGTCTGCACGAACGTCTGGCGGTGCGCCCTGACATGCAGGTCGGCGGGCACGTCGACGCACAGTTCGGCGCCGGCCTGGCTGGTCTCGGCCTGCAGCATGGTGCGCATATCCCGGATGGCCGCGGCCACGCCGACCGTCTCGATCGGGATCTCGGTGCGCGACAGGCGGGCGAACTCCAGCAGGTCCGACACCATCGTGTCGACCCGGCGCGCAATCGCTTCGATGCGGTTGACGTAGACCGCCGACTGCTCCATGCGGCCTTCGTCGAAGTCCTGCTTGAGCGCGTTGGCATAGCCCTGGATGGTGCGCAGCGGCTCGCGCATGTCGTGCGAGACCGAGAAGCCGAAGGTCTCGAGGGCTTCGTTGGCTTCCTGCAGCTGGCGGGTGCGTTCGGCGATGCGTTGTTCGAGGTCGGCGTTCAGGCGGTGGATCTCGAGGTCGGCGCGGCGCAGCGAGGTGACGTCGTTGACGATGCCGTCGATGGCGTCGTGCCCGTTCACCCGCACGCGCACGAGCTTGACGGTGTGGGCGCGGCCGCCGGCGCCGAGCTCGCCGCTCAGGACCTGCAGCTCCGCGGTGTCGAGCGTGGCCCCGAGTTCCGGCAGCCGCTGCTTCACTTCCGCGACCAGGGGATGGCCCGGCGCCTTCGAGTATTCGCCCGGCGCCAGTCCGAGCATGGTCCAGAAGGCCTTGTTGCCTTCCTCGAGCTCGCCCTCGAGCGACATGCGGAACACGCCCAGCTCGATGTTTTCGAGCAGCGAGGCCAGCCGGGTCTCGCTGCGGATCGCGCGCGAGCGGATTTCGGAGCGGTCGAGGCAGGTGCGCACCGCCACCGGCAGGCGTGCGTAGTGGCGCGGGCTCTTGATCACGTAATCGTCCAGCCCGTGCTTCATGGCGTCGACCGCGATCTCCTGGGTGCCGGTGGCCGTGAACATGACCACCGGCAGCTGGGGATCGTGGGCCTTGACCCGCTTGAGCACGTCCAGGCCGGTGGTCCAGCGCATCTGGAAGTCGGTGATCACCACGTCGAAGGGGAAGCCGGCTTCCTGGGCGCGCTCCAGGCCCGTGCGCTCGCCCACCTCGGTGACTTCGCAGCCGGGGAAGTGACGTTCGATTTCCCGCCTGGCCAGCAGGCGGTCGTCGGGATTGTCGTCGAGGATCAGGAGGCGCAGGGACATTGTGAACCGATCGTAAGCGGAATCGTTAAATTATAGAGGAGGTTCGGCGCCACATCGCATGGGCAGGCATAGCCGCAACACCGTGCCGGCGGCTGCCGCTTCGACTCGTACGCTGCCGCCCAGGCGCTCCATGGCCTTGCGGACGATCGCCAGGCCGATGCCGGTGCCCGGATAGGCTTCCTCGCCATGCAGGCGCTCGAACACGCCGAAGATGCGCTCGCGCTGCTCGGGCGGGATGCCGATGCCGTTGTCGGCAATCCAGACCAGCGCGTGATCGCCGTCTTCGCATCCGTGGATCCGGATCGAAGGCGCGACGCCGGGCGCGACGAACTTGATCGCATTGCCGATCAGGTTCTCGAATACCTGCACCAGGATGGCTTCGTTGCCGAGCGCGGCGGGCAGGGGAGAGGCGATCTCGACCTGGGCACCGCTGCGCGAGACCTGGGTTTCGATGTCGGACAGGGCCAGCCAGGCTACCCGTTCGAGGTCGACCGTCCGCAGCTTGAGCTCGGCCCGCGACAGCTGGCTGTAGGCCAGCAGTTCGGTGATCAGGCGGTCCATGCGGCGCGCGGCCTCGCGGAGCCGGGCCAGGAAGTGGCGCCCCTGTTCGCTCAGGCGCGGCGATTCGTCCTCGCGCAGGGCGTCGGCATAGCCTTCGACGTTGCGCAGCGGCGCGCGCAGGTCGTGTGCGACCGTATGGGCAAAGGCGCGCAGTTCCATGTTCGCTTCAGCCAGCCTTTCGGTGCGTTCCTGGATGCGGCGTTCGAGCAGCAGGTTGGCGTCGGCCAGGTCGCGCTGGGCCTGTTTCAGCTCGGTCACCTCGTGGATGCCGATCACGGTCCCGGCCGGCTTGCCGTGCACCAGCATCGGATGGCAACTGAGGATCCAGTCGCGCGTGGCTTGCGGATGCAGGGGCGTGCTGCCCGACAGCGCGATGCGCGCGGGCGCCGTGGCGCCGGCGACGATGTCGCGCAGCAGCGCGGGCAGGTCGAGCGTCCCGGGGGCGGCCGGCAGGATGCGCAACACCTCCTCGAGCGGCCGGCCGGCGGCCTGGGCGGCGTTCATGCCGGCCAGGTCTTCCGCCACCGGATTCATGAACTGGACCCGGCCGCGCAGGTCGGTGGCGATCACGGCGTCGCCGATGCTGCGCAGCGTGGCCGCCAGGCGCGCCTGCCCGGTCTGCATCATCAGGGCTTCGCGGCGGGCCATGGCGCGCACGAAGAACAGCAGTGCGATCGAGAGGAAGGCCACCGCGCCGGTCGCCACGATGGTGCGGGTCAGATCGCGGTCGACCACGGCGGCGCGCAGGCCCAGCAGCCTTTCCTCCTCGCCGCGCAGGGCCGCTTCCTGGGCCGCGATGGCCCTGCGCAGGGTGCGCATGCCGGATTGGGTATGCCGCTCGGGATGCCGCAGCCCCTCGGCCAGCGCCTGCGTAAAGCCGTCGAGCAGGGTGCGGTAGCGCAGCAGCGCCTGTTGCTGGACCGGATTGTCGCGGGTCAGCCGCTGCAGGGTCTGCCACTCGCGCGGGATGGCGGCAAGCCCGGCCTCCAGCTCGGCGCGGTCCTGCGGGTCGTGGTCGAGCAGGAGCGATTTCTGCAGGGCATCCACTTCGTTGACCAGGCTGATGGTCTCCTGCAGGCGCACCAGCACGTCCTGGGTGTGCACCACCCAGCGCCGCGACTCCACCGTGCGGCCGATGCTGCCGATGAGCGTCGCGATCGCGGCGGCCAGGATCATGATGCTGGCCGCCGTTGCGTAGTTGACGTAGCGGGTTGTTCCTTGCATGAGCACTGGCCTTGTAAACCCCGTGTTTTATGCGCTGAGCATGTCGATCCATTCTAGCAAATGCACTCGGGGCCGGTCGCGTGCGAGTAACGGTGCGAGTAACGCACATCGGGATCACGCCAGGACCGGCCCGGCCTGCGCCAGCAGTTCGGCCAGCAGTTCCGCCACCAGGGTCACGCGCGGCGAGCGGCGCACGTCGGGATGCACCACCAGCCAGATCGGCCGGCTCAGCACCTGGGCGTGGTCCGGATGCACCGCCAGCAGGCTGTCGCTGCGGCCGAGGAAGTGCGGCAGCAGGCCCACGCCCAGGCCGGCGCGGCAGGCCGCCAGCATGGATTGGGCATTGTTCGACCAGAAGGCGTACGGGCGGCCGGCGCCGAATCTGTCCAGCCATTTCTGCTGCGGCGAGGTCTTCATCGCCTCGCCGTAGCCGACGAATTCCCATTCCGCTTGCGGGCGCGCGAACCAGTCGGGGGTGGCATAGAGGCCGTATCCCATCTGCGCCAGCGGGCGTCCGGCCAGGCCCGGTTCCTCGGGACGCGACAGGCGCAATGCGAGGTCGGCTTCGCGCCGGTACAGGTTGGCCTGGCGCACCTCGGCGACGATCTCGATCGCGATCGCCGGCCAGCGCGACCGCAGGGCCGCCAGCCGCGGCACCAGCAGGGTACTGGCGAGCGCCGGCGGCGCCGACACCTTGACGACGCCGCGCAGGGTGCCGGCGCCGGTTCCGGCGCGTGCGAAGGACAGCGCCTCGTCCTCGACGCGGCGCGCATACGCCAGCAGGTGCTCGCCCTCCGCGGTCAGGATCCAGCGCTTCGGCAGGCGGTCGAACAGGCGCAGGCCGATCCGGGCTTCGAGCATGCCGATGCGGCGCGACACCGTCGAATGCTCGACCGCCAGCGCCCGCGCCGCCGCGCTCAGGCCGCCCTGGCGCGCCAGTTCGACGAAGTAGCGGATGTCGTCCCAGTCGAGCGGGCTGGGCTTTGTCATCTCGAGGTCATCGGTGAATTTTTGCACAATAAGTGACGATTTTTTGGGATTTCGGTCGAATTTCAATCAATCTACCATGTGCTCGTCTTTTCAACAGGAGCATGGAATGGAAACCTTGATCGAACATGTCGTCATCCGCCGCCAGGGCGGACCCGAGGAGCTGCGGGTGGAACAGCTGGCGCTGGCGCCGCCCGCCGCGGGAGAGATCCGGATCCGCCATCTGGCGGTCGGGGTGAATTTCCTGGACGTCTACCACCGCAACGGTGTCTATCCGCTGCCGGCGCTGCCGGCCACCATCGGGGTCGAGGGCGTGGGCATCGTCGAGGCAGTGGGCACGGGCGTAAGCGGGCTGCATCCCGGCCAGCGCATCGCCTACGCCGGCCAGCCGGGTGCCTACGCGGCAGTGCGCAACCTGCCCGCCGACTACGCGGTGGTACTGCCGGACGCGGTGCCGACCGAGGCGGTGGCCGGCGCACTGCTGCGGGGGATCACGGCGCATATGCTGTTCCATCACGTGCGTCCGCTGCAGGCCGGCGACACGGTGCTGGTGCATGCGGCCGCCGGCGGCCTCGGCCTGGTGCTGGTGCAATGGGCGAAGGCGCTCGGTGCGCGCGTGATCGGTACCGTGGGCAGCCGCGCCAAGGCCGAGCTGGCGCTGGCCCATGGTCTCGACTGCGCGGTGCTGTACCGGGAAGAGGATTTCGTCGCCGCCGCGCGCGAGTTCACCGGCGGGCGCGGCGTCGACTTCGCGATCGACGGCATCGGCGGCCCGACCCTGTTGCGCAGCTTCGATGCGGTGCGGCCCTACGGCATGGCGGCCAGCATCGGCCAGGCCGGCGGCATGCCCGGACCGGTCGATTTGATGCAGATCGGCAACCCGCGCGCCATCGCGTTCTCGCGACCCGGCGTGATGCGCCTGATGCGCGATCCGGCGCTGTACCGCGAAGGCGCCGACGCGACCCTGGCGCGCCTGGCCGACGGCCTGCAAGTACGCATCGGCGCCGAACTGCCGCTGGCGCAGGCGGCCGACGCGCACCGGATGCTGGAAGAGGGCAGGACCACGGGCGCGTTGCTGCTGCGGCCCTGACCCCGGCTTGTCGTTAGTCGAACGCCCAGGAGTAGAGCACGTCCAGCGCCGTGTTGGTGCCGGTCTGCAGCGCCAGCGTGATGCGCGGGGTGAGCTTGTAGCGCAGGCGCACCACGCTGGTGGCGGTGGCGGCGCCCTGTTCGAAGCTCAGGTAGAGGCGGGAAGAGATGCGCTTGCCGACCGTGACCACGGTGTTCGCCAGGCCGGTATCCTGGCCCGCGCCCTGGCGCACGCCGAATTCGTCGACGCCCAGCGCGTTCGCCAGCTTGCTCTGGATGCCGCCGGTGCCGCCTTTGCCGCCCAGCAGGGCGCCGGCCGCCGCGCTCAGCACATCGGCTTCGTTGCCGGTCGTGCCCTCCATGCCGTGGCCCAGCACCAGCCAGGACAGCTTGTCGCTGTCGGACACGTTCGGCGTCGACACCAGCTTGGCCGTCGGTGACAGCGCCGTGCCGCGCACCTGCACGCCGGCTTCGACATTGGTCTCGCTGAGCTGCTCGCCATCCGGACGCTTGCGCACGGCCAGCACGTCGATCGACGGGTTGTCGTAGGGACCGCTGAAGGTGGCGACGCCGCGCTCGATCGACAGGCGCTGGCCGTAGGCGGCATAGGTGCCGCTCACGGTGCGCACGGTGCCGTTGATGCGCGGTGCGCCGTCGCCGACCTTGCGCACGTGGACGCTGCCGGCCAGGTAGGCGTCGGCGCCCATGCCGCGCAGGTGGAAGTCGTCGCCCAGGTCGGCCGTCAGGTCGATCGTCAGCGGCACCGCCGCCGCCTTCTTCGCCGGTCCTTCCTTGGCATTGGCGCGGCCGAGCACGATCACGTCGTCGGACAGGGTCGGGCGGTCCTGCGGCGCGAACTCCACCAGCGCGCGGTCGGCCTTGAAGCTGCCCTCGACCGCGAAGCGTCGCGCGTCGCGCACCACGCTGGCCTGGCCGCTGACGATCACGGTGCGGTCCGGGCGCGACAGCGCTTCGAGCTTGTCGGCCACCAGCTTGAGGTTCATGGCGGTTTCGCTGCCGGCAAAGCGCACGTTGCCGTCGATGGTGGCGCGGCCGCTGTTGCCTTCGAAGGCGAAGCGCTGCAGCTGCAGGCTGTCGCCGGCCAGCACCGCGCGCAGCTGGCCATTGCGCAGGCGGACGCCCTGGTCCGGCCAGCGCACCGCGAGGCGGTCGCCGTTCACGGTGCCGTTCAGGGTCGGCGCGCCGACCGTGCCGGTGCCGGTGACGGCCAGGTTCAGGGCGCCGTCCACTTCCAGGCCCGGCTGGCCGATCAGCGGCGAGACCCAGGCCAGCGAGCCCAGGTTGGCGCTGGCGGTCAGGCGCAGCGGGCTGTCGTTGTCGAGACGGCCGTGGATCATCTGCGCGGTGGCGTCGACCTTGGCGGTGCCGATCCGGCTGCCGTCGACCGCCAGCTGGGCGCGCAGGGCGCCGCCGTTGACGTCGGCGCGCAGGTCGAGCTGGCGCAGGCCAAGCACCACCGGGGCGACGTCGCCGGCGATCAGGTCGCCCTTCTCGCGGAACACGTGCAGGCTGCCGTCCAGCGCCGGCGGGGCGCCGCTGCCGGCGGGCGCGCGCATGTCGAGCGCCCAGTCGGCGCCGAGCGTCATGTCGCCGCGCAGGTTCTCGCGGATCGCGTCGGACGCCTGGGCCAGGTAGCCGACCGGGACCCCGGTGGCGCTGCCGCGGCTGGTCCAGCGCGGGCCGTTCTTGACCAGCGACTGGATCGTGACCGAACCGGCCGGCAGGCGAATCGTGGCATTGTTGAAGCTGATCTGCTCGGGGCTGGCGAGTCCCTTGACGCCCGAACCCGGCGCGCCGGCGATGCGCAGCGAGGCCGGCGCCGCCAGCGCGAGGGCGTAGCGGCCGCGGTTCTGCAGCGTGTTCAGGGTGCCGGTCCAGGCGCTCAGTTGCCCATTCGTGGTATAGCCGCCGCTGATGGCGAGGTTGGCGTCGAAGGCATCGCCGCGCGCCGCCGCCGAAATCGTGTGGGCGCCGCGGGTGCCGGTCGATTGCAGGCGGGCCGTGGCGATGCGCGTTTCGCTGCCCGGCGCGCCGCCGGCGTAACCGGCGATCTGCACGTCGAGCGCCAGCGGGTCGGCCGCGCCGCGACCGGAACCGAGGTTCGCGGTGRCATGCAGCGACGTCAGGTTCTGGGCCTTCATGCGCAGGTTCTGGCCGTCCAGCGAGGCGGTCAGCGAAGGCGTGTCCATGGTGCCGGACAGGCTGCCCGAGCCGCGCAGCACGCCGCCGAAGTCGGGGCCGAGGGCGGCCAGCTGGGGCGCATCGATGCGCCATTGCAGGGTGTCGCGGCCGCTGCCGAAAGCTCCGCGCGCGGCCACCACGTTGGCGCCCAGGTGCAGGTCGACGTCGGCGTTCGAGACGCGGCGTTTGTCGGCCGTGAGCTTCGCATAGCCCCACAGCGGCGAATTCGACAAGGTCGATTGCTGCAGGACGAGGTTGACCGAGCCGCCCATGTTCGCGCCGGTGCGGCCGCTGGCGTCGAAATTGCCGTTGATGCTGCCGGCGAAGGGCGAGCCGAAGGCGGCCGGGTTCAGCTTCTGCATCGAGCCGCTGGCCTTCACTTCGACCACCTTCGCATCCTTGGCGCCGGACAGCCAGGCTTCGCCGCTGGCGTGCAGGGCGCCGTTGTCGAGCTTGCGCTGCTGCGCCACCCAGCCCAGGTTGCGGGCATCGACCTCGAAGCTGGTGCGCGGCGCATCCAGGGTGCCGCTGACGACGCCGTTCGCCACCAGCGCGCCGTACAGGTCCTTGCGGATGGCCGCCAGCTGGCGGCCGTCCACGCGCCAGGCCAGCTTCTCGCCCGGCTTGCCGAAGGCGCCGCGCAGGTCGACCGTGTTCTGGCCCAGCGCCAGGTTGGCATTCACGTCGTGCACGTGGACGCCTCCCGGCGCGCCGCCGTCGGCATCCAGCTTGCCCTTGCCGGACAGCGGCTGGTCGAACAGGCGGCTCGGGCGCAGCGCGAAGTCGGCCGCGACCTGCCATTGCGGGGCCAGCGCGCCCGAGGCGTTGATCTCGGCATTGATGTCGGCCTTCGGGAAGTCGCCGAAGGCCGCCGGGTCGAGCCGGCTGGCGACGACGTTCGCCTTGAACGGCTTCTTGTCCGTCAGGCTGGCGCTGCCGGTCACGCGCACGCTGCCGGTGCCGGCGGCCAGRCGGGCGTCGCGCACGGTCAGCACATTGTTGGCAAGGGCGGCTTCGGCCACCAGGCGCAAGCCGGCGTCGACCAGGTTGACGTCCAGGGTCTGCGTGTCCTGGCTGTTCGCCACCTTCAGGTCGCCGGCGATGGCGGTCTTCTTCATGCTGCCGTGGATCTGCCTGAGGTCGATGCGGTCG
Source organism: Massilia sp. 05N420 (assembly GCF_056397205.1). NCBI lineage: Bacteria > Pseudomonadati > Pseudomonadota > Betaproteobacteria > Burkholderiales > Oxalobacteraceae > Massilia > Massilia sp. 05N420. The sequence continues at coordinate 135,659 of NZ_JBFTMX010000015.1, read as the reverse complement.
GTGTGCAGCGCGAACTGCGCGGTGCCGATGCCCTTCTCGTCCGGACCGCGTTCGACGCTGCCGCTGCCGGTGAAGCTGCCGGCGCCGCCCAGGTCGAGCAGCACGTCGCCGATCTTCATCGACGAGAGGTTGCCGCCCAGCTGGCCGCGCATCGCCCGCAGCGGCAGGCGCTGCTGGTCGATGGTGCCTTGCGGTCCGTCGTTGGTCAGGTTCACGGAACCGCTGATGTTGCGGTCCGGGTCCAGGCGCGCGTCCACCGCCAGGTTCAGGTCGGCGGTCGGCAGCGAGGGGTTGAAGAAGCCCGGATCGATGTTCTTCGCATTCAGCGTGAAGGCCTGCAGCGGGATCTCGGCGAAGGGCGACAGGACCAGTTTGGCCGTGCCCTGGGCGCGCGCGGCCTGGCCGCTGGCGTCGAGGACGGTCTTTTGCAGGTCGCCGCCGGCATGCAGCTTCAGCTGCGGCAGGATGGCGCCGGGCTGGGCTTGCGAGGTGGACTGGGAAGCGGGAGCCTGGCTCAGGCTGGCGTCCGCATTCAGCTTGTAGGGCAGGGTGTTGGCGATGGTGCCGCTGGCGGCGGCCAGGCCCCAGGGCGTGTTCGCCTTCGCGTAGTCGAGCTTCCACTGCTGCTTGTCGCCGTGCAGGCTGGCGCGGATGTCGTCGATCCGGGTCTCCGCGCCCTTGTTCACGAACACCGCCGTGGCCAGGCGCGCATCTTCCACCGCGATCTTGAAGGGCGGTGCCAGGCGGGTCGGCATCGTGCTCGGCTCGGTGCTTTGCTTGAGCGTTTCCATGCGCAGCGACTTCGCGTACAGCTTGTCGATCTCGACGCCGTGCGACAGGTATTGCCAGGGCTTCCAGTCGATGTCGATGTCGTTCATCGTCATCAGCGAGGTCTCGGTGCGGAACACCAGCTGGCCGACGTGCATGTGGCCGTACAGGGAACCGCTGACGCCGGAAAGCAGCAGCTTGCCGCCGCTGGCGCCGGCGACGCGCTGGGCGATCATCTGCAGCGTGGTCTCGCGGCCGCCGTACCAGACCGCGCCGCCGATGACGACGGCGGTGACGGCCACGCCGATCGCGACCCGGCGCGGCCAGCGGCGCGGCTTGTGTTCTTCCGGCGTGCCGGGTTGTTGTGCTTCGTCGCTCATCAGAAGGTGAATCCCAGTGAGAAGTGCAGGCGGACCTTGTGCACCGCCTTGCCGTAGGCGACGTCGACGGCGATCGGGCCGACCGGGCTGCGCCAGCGCGCGCCCACGCCGTAGCCGACCTTCGGCTTCAGGTCGGCGAAGTTGTCGGCGGCATTGCCGACGTCGTAGAACACGGCCGCGCCCCAGGGCGGCTTGAACCACCAGTCGTATTCGGTGCTGGCGGTGAACAGGTAGCGGCCGCCCGTGATGGCGCTGCCAACCGGGATGCCCAGCTGCTGGTAGCCGTAGCCGCGCACCGACTGGTCGCCGCCGGCGCGGAACAGGAAGGTCGACGGCACGCCGTCCTTGTCCCTGGAGAGGACCGCGCCGAACTCGCCGCGCACGATCAGGGTGCCCGAGGTGCCGACCGGCTTGTAGCCGATCGCCCGCACATAGCTGCGCACGAAGGGCTGGTCGGTCAGGATCGGCAGCGGCGCCGCGCCCAGCTGCAGGTTGACGATGTAGCCGCTGTTCGGCAGCACCAGGCTGTCGAGGTGGCGCTTGGTGATCGAGAAGGTCAGCGGCAGGGCTTTCGCGCGCGTGGTGGGCAGGTGGTCGATGGTGACCTGCTCGGTCAGCGCTTCCAGCCGCAGGCTGCGTTCCAGGGTCGGCGAGCCCCAGGCGCGGGTGGCGTGGATGCTGGTGGTGCGGGTGATCTGGTCGCGCACGTCCTCGCGGTCGTAGCCGGCGCCGACGCTGTTGCTGTAGCCGTTCGAGGTGGTCGGCCAGAAGAAATCGGTGCGCACCTGCTGGTGCAGCTGCTCGTACAGCACATTGCTCTTCATGCGCTTGCCGAACACGTTCAGGTCGTCGTAGTTGGCCTGGGCCCGGGCCCCGGTATTGGTCGAGAAGCCGAGGCCGAGCGACACGTTCTTGCGCTTGTTCTCGGACACCCGCACCAGCACCGGCATCGTGACCGCGGCGGACGGGGCTTCGGGTTTCGCGCCCTGTCCCTGATTCAGTTCGCTGACCTGTTCCTGCAGGGCAGAGGACATGTCGAGGCTCACCTCGACGCTGCTGAAGTAGCCCGTGTCCTGCAGGCGGCCCTGCAGGGCCTGCAGCGCGGCTTCGTTGTATTCGTCGCCCGGATGGATCTGGTTCAGGTTGTTGATGATGGAGGGCGAATAGCGGCTCAGGCCCTCGATCCTGAGGGCGCCGAAATGCACGTCCGGTCCGCTGTCGATGACGACCTTGAGGCGGGCCTTGTGGCTGTCCGGATCGACGGTGGCGCTGGAGTCGATCAGCTGGGCGCGCGGGAAGCGCGACTGCGTGATCTGGCGCACCATGCCGCGCTTGGCCGCTTCCCAGTCGGCGGTGCGAAAGCGCGAGCCGACCGGCAGGGTCCAGCGGTTGCGCAGGGAGGCAGCGTCGACCGGCGCTTCGGTTTTATCGAAAGGCACGAAGCCGCGCAGCTCGATGTCGACGTCGCTCACCGCCACCGCCTGGCCCGGATCGACGATCACGCGCGCGACCGGCGTGCCGCCCGAGGTATCCAGCCCGCTCGAGATCGTGGGCGTGTAATAGCCCTCGGTGGCGACCAGGGTTTTCGCTTCCTCGGGGGCGTTGCGCACCAGGCGCTGCAGCTGTTCGAGGTCGACCCGCGGGTTGCCGCGCCAGCGCATCAGGTCGAGGTTGCTTTCCAGGAGCTCGCGCAGGTTGCGCGGGGCGTCGATCTTCACTTCGTAGCGGACCGAGCGCTGTTCGGGCGCCTCGACCGGCAGCGGCGTGGCCGGCTGGCGCTCCTGTTCCTGCAGTTCCTTCTGGGTCTGTTCCTTGCCGGTGGTCGGGGCCGGGACGGGGTCCTGGGCCTGGGTTGCAACCTGGCCTGCAGCGCCCACGGAGGCACACAGCGCGTTCACGACCAGCACGATTTGTGCCAAAATCCGAGATCGCGCCGGCGCAAGTGTCTCCATCGTGTCGGGTCGTGCGGTTACCATGTCTCTCCATTCTCCAGTCTGCCGGCCACATCTTAACGGATTGTCAAAACCGGCGGCGGACGCTTTACTTCAGGAACATCAATATGCATCAAGCTGACACCGCGCTCGTCCTGTTCAGCGGCGGACAAGATTCCACCACCTGCCTGGCCTGGGCCCTGAAACGCTATGAACGGGTCGAGACCATCGGTTTCGATTACGGCCAGCGCCACGCGATCGAGCTGGCGGTGCGGCCGACTGTGCTGGCCAAGATGCGCGCGCTGTCGCCGGAATGGGACCGCCGCCTGGGCGAGGACCACATGATCGACCTGTCGCTGATCTCGAAGATTTCGGATACGGCGCTGACCAGCAACGTCGCGATCCAGATGCAGGAAAACGGCTTGCCGAACACCTTCGTGCCGGGCCGCAACCTGCTGTTCATGACAGTGGCGGCGACGGTCGCCTATCGCCGCGGCCTCACCGTGCTGGTGGGCGGCATGTGCGAGACCGATTTCTCCGGCTACCCGGACTGCCGCGACGACACCATGAAGGCGCTGCAGGTGGCCCTCAACCTGGGCATGGCCACGCGCCTGAAGGTCGAGACCCCGCTGATGTGGATCGACAAGAAGCAGACCTGGGAACTGGCCGAGCAGTGCGGCGGCGAGGCGCTGGTCGACCTGATCCGCTTCGACACCCACACCTGCTACCTGGGAGAGCGCGGCGCCGCGCACGACTGGGGCCACGGCTGCGGCAAGTGCCCGGCTTGCGAGCTGCGCGCGCGTGGCTACGCGCAGTATGCCCAGGCCCGCCGCGGCGCCTGAGGCGCGATCGTCAACGAGCCCACCCTAAGCACTAACTGCTTATACCGTCTGTTCGCGGATCGTGCGGTTCTTGTTGGAGCGCTTGACCAGGTACCAGACCAGGGCCAGCGGCAGCAGCAGGGGCAGCAGCAGCGGCGAGATCGCCAGCGCCAGCACCAGGGCACCGATGCCGAGGCCGCCGATCAGCAGGATGCCGACGCCGGCGAACACCACCGCCAGCACCGCGCCCACCACCAGCATGATCAGGCCGGCCAGCAGCGTGCCGCCGCCCGCGAACAGCATCGCCAGCAGGGCGCCCAGCGGACCGTCGATCTCGTCGCCGTCGACGTTGAAGACCATGTCGCCGCTGGAGACGAACACATTCCACAGGAGCAGGGCAAACAGAAACAGGATGACGAAAGCGGCGGTCTTTTTCATGATGGTCCTCGCGGTGTTCGGTTGTAGATTCGGGCTTTGAAGCGCTATGTCCGTGTCGGCATGGTTCCAATGTATCTGTATCGTTCGGACGCCTCCATCGGCATGCGACAGGCTGCAATTTTCAGGGGCCAGGCGTGCTCCGGCGGCCGACGAACGGTGGGAAAAATTGGCGGGAATCAAGCCTTGCAATGTCAAGCATGAGGTCTATACTGACAGCCTGCTCTGTCGCAGGAGGGAATCCTATGCATTACATCCAGGACCATCCGACCTGGGCGCCATTTGCCCGGCTCGACAGGGGTGGCCACAAGAATCCGCCGTCGGCGCCACCGGCCATTCCGCCCATCATCATCACGCCATTCAACAAGCAGATCCCGAATCCGGCGATCGATCCGCGCAGTACGCCACCGGGGCCGCCCATCGTCCCGCCGCGCAGGCCCGACCTGCGCATGTAGCCTGCGCATCCAGCCCGCGCGTCTCGCCTGTTTCTGTGCCGTCTCTTGCCCTCGCTGCCGGAATTTCCTATGATCTGGCCTCTGGGCGCTTGCCCGCAGCAGGATAGGAACGACATGAACGACGAAGCACCGGATCACCACGACGACGACGCACCGGTACAGGAAGCACGTGTGTGGCAGGACAATGGCTGGACCGCACGAGTCATCAAGAACGAGGATGACGAAGGCTGGGCCGTCGCGATGTACAAGGACGGCGAAGCGGAACCGGCCCTGGTCGGGCCCTGGACCATGGGCCGCGACAAGAAGAACCCGAAGCCGCTCGACGTGAACGCCTTCAACACCCTGGTCAAGACCGCGTATGAAGTGCTGCGCCGCCACGAGCAGCAGCTGCACGCCCGGCTGCACAAGAGCACCGTCGTGTCCGGCCCGGACGGCGAGCTGAAGGTCACGCTCGACATCGTGCCGGACGAGGACAATCCCTATGCCTTGCTGACCGCCATCGACGAGATGGGCGAGCAGGTGGCCCAGGTGCGGGTCGATGCCGGCTTCAAGTTGTCGCCGGCCTCCGCGCTGGCCTGGGTCGAGAACGATTTCCGCGCCCCGCGCTGAAATCGCCGCAAATAAGCCACAGTTTTCTCCTGGCAGGCGCGCGAGCTGATAATATTTCCCAGACGCACTATTTCGTGTTTTAGGGGGATCGATGGAAAACCGTCTCGCGCGCCTGGAAGCGGTGCAGGCCATGCTGCTCGAAATCGGGCACTTGTCCGCCAGCTGCACCGACATCACCGAATTCATCGGCGCCGTTCACCGCGCACTGGGTCGCATCATGTATGCGGAAAACTTCTATGTGACCCTGGCCGAGCGCGAAGACGGTACCGTGCGCTTCGTGTATTTCGTCGACACCGTCGATGAAGGCCCGAGCCCGGACGAGCGCGTGCGCCTGGCCTCGCCCGAGCAGTCGCCGACCGCCTGGGTGATGCTCAACAAGCAGGCGCTGTCGATGACCGCCGACGAGGAACGCGCCCGCGAAAACGGCAGTACCTGGGGCACGGGCAGCGTCGCCGAGCACTGGATGGGCTGCCCGCTGCTCGACCAGCAGCACGAAGTACTGGGCGCCATCGTGATCCAGAGCTACCTCCCGGAACACACCTACAGCGAGGAAGACCAGGCGCTGTTTGCCCTGATCGCCAACCACGTCTCGAATGCCCTGCAGGGCCTGCAGAGCATGGACCGGCTCGAGCGCGCCGTGCAGGAACGCACCGCAGCGCTGGCGCGTGAGGTGGGCGAGCGCCGCCGCGCCGAGCAGGTGCAGCATGCGCTCTACCAGATTGCCGACCTGTCGGCCTCGGCGCTGGACACCGACGAACTGGCCGCCAGCCTGCACCGCATCATCGGCGAGCTGATGGTGGCGAAGAATTTCCTGATCGCGCTGACCCATCCGGACACCGGCGAGATCAGCATCCCGTATTTCGTCGACGAGAAGGACCGCGACGCCCCCAGCAAGCGCTTCCCCTTCGGCATCGGCATGTGTTCGTACGTGCTCAAGACCAAGCAGGCCCAGCTGCACGACGCCGGCAGCTTCGCGCGCCTGATCGCCTCCGGCAAGGTCCAGAATCCGCTCGGCAGCACCGATATCGCCAGCTGGATCGGCGCGCCGATGCTGGTGCACGACCGCGCCTATGGCGTGATGGTGGTGCAGAGCTACGACCCGACCATCCTGTATACCAAGACCGAGCTCGACCTGCTGGCCTTCATCGCCAGCCACGTGGCGGTGGCGATCGCCCGCATGCAGGCCGACCGCGCGATCCGCAAGGCCAAGGAAAGCCTGGAAAGCCAGAACGCGGCCCTGAACCAGGCGCTGACCCAGCTGCAGGAAGCGCAGACGGAACTGGTGCGCCAGGAAAAGCTCGCCTCGCTGGGCCAGATGGTGGCCGGCGTGGCCCACGAGATCAACACCCCGCTGGGCATTTGCGTGACCGCTACCAGCCACCTGGTGCAGGAACTCAAGCTCACCAAGGAAGAGCTGGCGGCCGGCGAGATGACGGAAGACAGCCTGAACGCCTTCTTCGACGTGGTCGACCAGTCGCTGCGGATCATGACCACGAATACCCAGCGCGCAGCAAACCTGGTGCGCAGCTTCAAGCAGGTGGCGGTGGACCAGTCCTCGGACAATATCCGCAAGTTCAACCTGTGCAAGTACGTGGGCGAGATCCTGCTCTCGCTGCAGCCCAAGCTGAAAGGGCGGCCGGTCAAGGTGGAGGTCGATTGCCCGCCCGAGCTGGAAGTCGACAGCTTCCCGGGCGCAGTGTCGCAGATCGTCACCAATATGGTGGTGAACTCGCTGGTGCACGGCTTCGAGCGCGACCAGCCCGGCAACATCACGATCCGCGCGCGCATGGAGGAGGACGACATGATCGCCTTCGACTACGGCGACGACGGCGCCGGCATGGACGCCGATACGCTGGCCAAGATGTTCGATCCCTTCTTCACGACCAAGCGCGGCAGCGGCGGCAGCGGCCTGGGCGCCCACATCCTCTACAACCTGGTGACCGGTTCGCTGGGCGGGACGCTGCGGGTGGAAAGCAGCCCCGGCAAGGGCCTGCAGTATTACCTGCGCTTCCCGCGCACGGCCAGGAAGGTGGAGCTGGCGCTCCCGGCTTGACGCGCGGCGCGGGCAGGCGCATAAAGTCGTATCGCCACCTGCGGAGCGCCGCCATGCCAACCCATACCGAGGCCGAGATCGTCCAGGGACTGCGCGACAGGGAATTCGTCCTGTATTACCAGCCAAAGGCGTCGCTGATCACGAACCGTATCGTGGGCGCCGAAGCGCTGGTACGCTGGCACCGGGCGGACGGCAGCGTGGCCGGGCCGGCCAGCTTCATCCCCGTCATGCAGGGCACGGCGCTGCTGAAGACCCTGACCGCGCAGCTCCTGACCCAGCTCATGCACGACATGAGCGGCACCCTGGGCGCGGACATCCGCATTTCCTTCAACGTCAGCGTGGAGGACTTCGAAGACGATGCGCTGAGCGACATCCTGCTCGGCGCCATCCGCGACCACCTGCTGCTGCCGGCCAGCCTGGAACTCGAGATGACCGAAACCCAGGCGCTGCAGGCCTGCGACCGCCTGTTCGGGCGCATCCAGCGCATCGTCGATGCCGGCATCAGCCTGGCGATGGACGATTTCGGCATAGGCTATTCGAGCATCGACACCCTGAGCAGGCTGCCGTTCACCACCCTCAAGCTGGACCAGGGCCTGATCGGACGCATGCTGGCCTCGCGCAAGGATGCGACGATCGTGCGCTCCTCGATCCGGCTCGGCCACGAACTCGGCATGGAGGTCGTGGCCGAGGGCGTGGAGACCCAGGCCCAGCGCGATTTCCTGGTCGAATCCGGCTGCAAGCTGATGCAGGGTTACCTGATCAGCCGGCCGCTGCCGGTGGACGCATTTCGCCAGTTGCGCGCGACGGCGGACGGTTCGCGCAGCTTTCCGGTCGGGCAAGTGCACCTGGCCATCCTCGACCACGTGCAGTGGCGGCGCCAGCTCGTCAGCTATGCGGTCCAGCGCGCCACCTTGCCGCGTAATTGTCCGACCCGCAAGGCGGACGGCTTTCCGGAGATGAGCGCAACCCACTGCGCGCTGGGGCGCTGGTATTTCGGCGAAGGCCGCCATATCGCCGCCACACCCATCTACCACGCGATCGACGCCCCGCACCGCGAGCTGCACCGCATCGGCGACGACATCATCGAGAAAGTGCGCAGCGGCGCGACGCTGAACGAACTGGCCGGCTTGCTGAGCTCGATGAAAGCGGTGTCGACGACCTTGATCCGCCTGCTCGAGGACCTGGAAGATACCGGCCTGCAGGAACTCTACCGCGATGTCGCGATCGAGGACTCGGCGGGCCCGACGAACAATTCCTTGTAGCCGGTTGCCGGATCGATCTCCCGGCTGAAGCGGTGGCCGGGCAGCAGCATCACCAATACCTCGGCCGTGGTGCGCACCACGCAGCCCGGTCCGATATGCCCACCGGTCACCTTGCCGGCCGCATCCGACACGGCGATGTGCAGGTGCGGCCCATCCGGCGACAGCGAGCCGCCCAGGCTCAGGATTTCGAGGTCGCCGCGCAGTTCCGTGCAATCGGGCGCACCGGCGAAGCGGATGCGTGCCACGCTCAGGCTGCCGATGCCCTGCACCACGAAGGCGGCGTCCACGCCGTGGCCGGCGCACAGTCCGGCCAGCGTTTCACGCAGGTCGGCCTGGGCGGGAATGCGCAAGGGAAGGGGAGTCATGTCCATAGGATGTCACATTCTGGCGAAGCGTGCGCCTGGTGCTCCGAGGACCCCTGCTCAGGCCTGTTTCGACAGGCTGTCGAGCAGTTCCACCAGCTGGCCGATCTCGTAGGGCTTGGCCAGCACCTGCACGCCAGGCATGGTGGCGCGCTGGTCGGTGTAGCCGGTCGCCAGCACCACCGGCAGGCCGGGCCGGCGTTCGCGCAGGATGCCGGCCAGGTCGATGCCGCTGATCTTGCCGGGCATGACGATGTCCGAGAAGGCGACATCGATGTCCAGTCCGGCCTCGATCATCGCCAGCGCGCGCTCGCCGTCGGGCGCCACCAGCACTTCGAACCCTGCTTCTTCCAGGCCGCGCGTCACCGCTTCGCGCACCAGCGCATCGTCTTCGACGAACAGGATCCTGCCGCTGGCGTGCATCTCTTCCAACTGGGCGCTGCGGCCGGGCAGGGGCGACAGCGGCAGGATCGAGCGCGGCAGGTAGAGTTCGACCCGGGTGCCTTGGCCGGGCGTGCTGGACAGCACCAGCGAACCCTGCGACTGGGTCGCGAAGGCATAGGCCTGGGCCAGTCCGAGTCCGCTGCCCTTGCCCGGCTCCTTGGTGGTGAAGAAGGGGTCGAGGGCGCGCGCCAGCACCTCCGGCGCCATGCCGGTGCCGGTATCGGTGACGCTGACCAGTACGTAATCGCCGCCGCCGCGCTCGACGGTCGGCTCGAGCGCGCAATTGCGCGCGCTGATGGCGAGGCGTCCGCCCTCGGGCATGGCGTCGCGCGCATTGATGCCCAGATTGAGCAGGGCGAGATCGAACTGCAGCGGGTCGACCGTCACCGGCCAGAGATCGTCTTCGCAGCTCAGTTCGAGCTCGATCCCCTGGCGCAGCACGTTGCGGATCAGCTGCAGGGAATTGCGCAGCTGTTCGGCGGGGGCGACGGTCGACAGTTTGGCGTCCTGCAGGCGGCCGAAGGAGCCGAGCTGGCCGGTGAGGGCGGTGGCGCGGCTGACGGTGCGCTTGCAGGTGTCGATCAGGCTCTGCACCTTGGGCTGGTTCGAGGTCAGCGCCGCCAGCTGCAGCGCCGTGGTCAGGGTCTGCAGCAGGTTGTTGAATTCGTGCGTGATGCCGCCCGTCAGGCGGCCCAGGGTTTCCATCTTCTGGCTGCGCATCATGGCCGCCTGCGCCTGTTCGCTGGCGGTGACGGCTTCGGCCACGCGCTGCTCCAGCTCGGCCTGGGCGCGGCGGATCCGGTCGCTGGCCTCGGCCATGCGGCGCGCCACCACGTCGATCTCGACGATCTCCTGCGGCGCGTAGGCTACCTCGCGGCCCTCGCCCAGGTCTTCGGCGCTGCGCCCCAGGTATTCGATGGGGCCGATGGCGCGCCGGCCGAAACGGCGCGTCAGCATCACCGAGAGCACGAGCAGCGCGGCCATGATGCCCGCAAGGTAAGTTGCCGCATGCACGGGCACGCGCTGCAGCTCGCTTTGCGGGATGCTGACCAGTACCCGCCAGCCGGCGTCCGGCACCGTGCTGAAGAAGCCCTGGGCCGGGGTGCCGGCCATGTTGCGGCCCTTGAACGCGCCCTCGCTGCCGGCGGCGAACTGGCGCAAGGCGGCGCTGCTTACCGAGCGCCCGCGGTACTGCTCGGCGTCGCGCGAGCGCGCCACGATCTTCCCCTGGCGATCGATGATCGCAGCTACCCATTCGGCCGGGAAGCGCTGCTCCGCCATCAGCTGCTGCAGGCTGGCGGCGGTCACGCCCATGTTGAGGAAGTGGCGGATGCGGCCGTCGACGCGCACCGGCACCTGCACCACGAAGTCATGCTGGCCGCCCAGCGGCGATTTGAACAGGTCGGACACCAGGGTGCGGTCGGCGCCGCGCGTTTCCATCAGCTCGGCGATGTTCGACGCACGCCGGGCCGGCAGCGGGCTGCCCAGCGGCACCCGGGTATTCAGCAGCTGGCGTCCGTCGGGCTCGGTCAGGATGATGGAGGTGTCCGGCGTCGGCGCCAGGACTTTGGCGTGCCGGTAGAACTCCTCGAGGTCGCCGCGCGCCAGCGAGGGCGAGCTGGCCAGGGCGCGCAGGATGCCTTCCTTGATTTCCAGCTCGTTGTCGACCAGCAGGGCGAAGGCGCGCACCGCTTCCTTGACGCTGTTTTCCTGGGCGCGCCGCTCCTCAAGATAGACATAACCGACCGCCAGCGTCGCGGCGCTGAAGGTCGGCACCAGGATCGCCAGGATCAGGATCAGCAGTCGGGTTCGGATGCGCATCGGAGCAAATTGTATTCCGGGCAAGAACGCTCCGGCGCGCGTAGTCTACTTCAGTCTGGCCAGCGGCGGTTGATGTCGTCCGCCTTGTCGAGGTTCTTGACGAGGATATCGACGTAGTGCGGATCGAGATGGTGGCCCGCCACTTCGCGCAGGTAGTCGCGCACCTGCTCGATCGGCCAGGCTTCCTTGTAGCAGCGCTCGTGGGTGAGGGCGTCGAACACGTCGGCCACCGCCACGATGCGCGCATACGGATGGATCTGGTCGCCCTTCAGCCCCTGCGGGTAGCCGCTGCCGTCCCATTTTTCGTGGTGCTGGTGGGCGATCACGGCGGCCGCCTTCAGGATCGGACGCTGGGAGCCGTCGAGGATCTGCAGGCCGACGGTCGGGTGCTGCTTCATGATTTCCCATTCCTCGGGCGTGAGGCGGCCGGGTTTCAGCAGCACCGCGTCCGGGGTGGCGATCTTGCCGATGTCGTGCATCGGCGCCGCGTGCATCAGCACCGCGGTCTCGTCCTCGGACATGCCGGATTCCTCGGCCAGCAGGTGGCAGACCTGGGCCATGCGGCGCACGTGGTTGCCGGCCTCGTTCGACCGCGACTCGACCACGTCGCCGAGGCGCAGGATCAGTTCAGCCTGGGTATCGGTGATCTCCTGGTTCAGCAGGATGTTGTCGAAGGCGATCGCCACGCCCGAGCAGAACACGTCGAGCAGCTGGACGTCGATCTCGGAGATCTCGTCGACGCCTTTCAGCACCAGCAGCGAAGCCTTGCCGCTGTTGTTCGGGAAGTAGCCGACGTAGGTGTCGCCGTGCAGCTTGGAGATGCGGTTGTGGCGCGCCTCGTCGAGCTGGGCCACCAGTTCGGGGCCGATGTCGCTCTCGCCCATCTCGCCGATGCGGGCCAGGATCTCGTAGCGGCTCTCGCCGGTGATGACGCTGGCGCCGGCCACGCGCAGCAGCATGCTCTGCTCGAGGCGCAGCAGGGCCACGACCTGCTGCAGCAGGCCGCTGGCGAAGTCCTTCAGGTTACGCTGCTGGAAGATATGGCTTGATGCGGCGATCACGCGTTCCAGGCCTTCGCGGTAGGTCAGCTGCACGCGGCGCGCATCCTCGACCTTCATGATGTCGCGGTAGGCGCGCAGGGCGGCGAAGGTGGTGGTGAACAGCTTGGTGCGATCGAGTTCGGTCTTTTCCTTGTAATCGTTGATGTCGTAATCGACGATCACGCGTTCTTCCGGCGCCTGGCCGGGCTGGCCGGTGCGCAGCACGATGCGGGTGAACTGGTTGTCCAGGTCCTGGCGCAACCAGCGCGCCACTTCCAGGCCGCTGTCTTCACGTTCCATCACCACGTCCAGGAACACCAGCGCGATGTCTTTTTCGCGCGCCAGCACTTGCTTGGCTTCCTCGCCGCTGTAGGCATGCATGAAGCTCAGGCCGCGGCCGTCCAGGCGGAAACGCGACAGGGTGAGCTTGGTGATGTCATGGATGTCCGGCTCATCATCGACGAGCAATACTTTCCACGGGGCAAGCTTGGGCGCAGCGGCAGACAGGAATGACATGACGATGTCCAGTATCGTGATTGCGTCTGAAAAAAAGAACAAAGAAATCTTGCGTTACGGCAGTATTACGCGAATCGATTGTAGTATGAGCAGTACCCATTAACAACAAGAAACAGTTCGTAACTAAACCAAAAAGTCACAATGCCGCAACGTTTTTTAATGGTGTTTGCAATTTAAAAACATTTTCGCGGCTCATTGATAGCGCTTCTGGCAGCGTTCGCACCAGAAGCTGCGCCGGTTCGAGCGGCCGAGATTCGCCTTGTGGAAGGGGATGTGGCAGCGCGGGCAGGTTTTCTGGTTGTGCGCCAGCCAGTGCTTCTTGAGGGTGAATTCCTTTTTCCAGGCCAGGAAGTCGAAGCTGTACTGGCGCGCCTGCTCGACCAGGGCGCGCAGCTTGGCGGGCGGCAGGGCGCCGACCGTGGACAGGGGGTGCAGGCGGATGCGAAACAGCACCTCGTTCTTGATGATGTTGCCGACGCCGGAAAAGATCTCCTGGTCGAGCAGGGCGTCGCAGACCAGCATGTCCGCGTTTTTTTTCGATTCGGCCCGCAGCTTCTTGCGCGCCTTCGCAGGGTTCCAGGCATCGGACATCACGTCCGCTTCCCAGTCGTAGAGGGCATCGAGCTCGCAATCGACTTCCTTTACCGAGCAGGCGTAGAAATTGATCTCGCTGCCGTCGGCGAAACCCAGCGACAGCCGCGGCTCCTTCTCACGCCGCTCGTCGATGCGGTAGGTGCCGAACAGCAGGAAGTGGATGCGCACGGCCATGGTGGGCATCTGGATGAAGAACTGCTTGCCCCAGGTGCGCAGCGCCAGGACCGGCTGGTTCAGCAGGCGCGCGGTATCGATGGCCCAGGTATTGCCTTCGGCGCGCACGATGGTCTGGCCCACGAAGCGGGCGGTCTGCTCCTTCAGAATGTAGAGCGATGGTCCTTCCGGCACGGCGTCCTCCCTTCGCCCTCATTGTCGGGCGGAAGAGTCCGCAGCCGGTGTGCGGGGACTAACATTTCATTACAAACGAAGGATAGAAGGAGACGGACATGGGCATCAAATGCAGCGTATATTGATATGGCAAGACGACTTCGACGAAAGGAAAACAAAATGAGCTCGCGCATGCAGAAACTGGCCCTCGCGGGCCTGTTCGCGCTGGTGGCCGGCAGCGCCGGCGCCGCCACCACGGTCACCTACATACAGCCGGATAAATTCACCGACGTGCCCTTCGTGCCCTGGGACCGCGAAGACACGCTCAAGCAACTGAGCGAGCACTTCGTCAAGCTGGGCAACAGCCTGCCGCAGGGCCAGGACCTGCGCATCGAGGTGACGGACGTCGACCTGGCGGGCCGCCTGATCCCGAGCGTGCGCGCGGGCCGCGACCTGCGCGTCATGACCGGCCGCGCGGACTGGCCGCGCATCGAACTGCGCTATTCGCTGGAGCAGAACGGCCAGGTCATCAAGAGCGGCGAGGCGCGGCTGAGCGACATGAACTACCTCGATCACAGCGTCCGTTACTTCGACACCGAACCGCTGCGCTACGAGAAGCAAATGATTGACGACTGGTTCCAGAAGACCATCGGACCGCTGCCGCGCAGCCGGCGTTGAAGCGGACTGCCTGGACCATCCGCTATTCAAAGGGTTGTCGGCCATATGTTAGTCAGCTAACCGTACGGTCGTGGCCTTGTGGACTAAGTTAAGTGTTCTTTCAACGAGGGTTCAAGAAGAGGACACGATGACCGCATCCAAGAAGACCTCCGGCGCCGATGGCGCCGGTTCCGTATTAAGTACCGTGTCCGGCCCCTCCGAGGCGGGGCCGCCCAGCCCTGCCAAGGCCGGCAATCCGGTCGAAAAACGGCTGTTCGACAAGGCCGCCGCGGAGAAGCAGCTGGCCGCCGACATGCCGTTCAATCCGAACAAACCTGGCGAGTACGGCGACGCGGCCCGCACGCCGGCCGAGGGCGGTCACCACAAGCCCGCTACGCCGGCAGCCACCGGCAGTACCAGCAGCGAGATCGCCAGTTCCGACAAGGTCGGTGACGGCAAGCCGGCGATCGGCGCCAATCCCACCGTGGCACCATTGGACCGCGTACGCGTCGACCCGGGCGACCGCCACCTGACCACCAACCAGGGCGTGCCGGTGGCGGACAACCAGCACTCGCTGAAGATTGGCCTTCGCGGTCCGACCGCGATGGAAGATTTCATCCTGCGAGAAAAGATTACGCATTTCGACCACGAGCGCATTCCCGAGCGTGTCGTACACGCGCGCGGCTCGGCCGCGCACGGCTTTTTCGAAGCCTATGACGACTTCAGCACGCTTACCCGAGCAGCACCGTTCGCCGCGAAGGGCAAGCGTACACCGGTGTTCGTGCGGTTTTCGACCGTTGCCGGCGAGCGCGGTTCGACCGATGTCGCGCGAGACGTGCGCGGGTTTGCGGTCAAGTTCTATACCGACGAGGGCAACTGGGACCTGGTCGGTAACAACATCCCCGTGTTCTTCATCCAGGATGCAATGAAGTTCCCCGACCTGGTGCATGCCGCCAAGCCGGAGCCGCACCACGGCATGCCGCAGGCGGCGACCGCGCATGACACCTTCTGGGACTTTGCCGGGCTATCCCCGGAGATCGCGCACATGCTCATGTGGGCCATGTCCGATCGCGCGATTCCTCGCAGTTACCGTACCATGCAGGGCTTTGGCGTGCACACCTTCCGCCTGGTGAATGCGGAGGGCGAGTCGCGCTTCGTGAAGTTCCACTGGAATCCACTGCAGGGCACACACTCGCTGGTCTGGGACGAGGCTGTCAAGATTTCCGGTGCCGATCCGGATTTCCATCGCCGCGACCTGTGGGAAGCCATCGAGTCCGGCAACTTCCCGGAATGGGAACTCGCGCTGCAGGTCTTCACGGAAGAGCAGGCCGCTTCCTTCCCCTTCGATATCCTCGATCCGACCAAGCTGGTGCCGGAGGAGCTGGTACCGCTGACGCCGGTCGGCCGCATGGTCCTGAACCGGAACCCGGACAACTTCTTCGCCGAGACCGAGCAGGTGGCGTTCTGCACCGCTCATATCGTACCCGGCATCGACTTCAGCAACGATCCTCTGCTGCAGGGCCGCAACCACTCTTATCTGGATACCCAGATTTCGCGCCTTGGCGGGCCGAATTTCCACGAGATCCCGATCAACTCGCCGATCGTGCAGGTCCAGAACAACCAGCGCGACGGCATGCATCGCCAGGCGATCCATCGGGGCCGCGTGAACTACGAGCCGAATTCGCTGGGCGGCGGTTGCCCTTTCCAGGCCGGCAAGATGGGTTTCACCAGTTTCCCGGAGCGCTTTACCACCGAGGACAAGGTGCGTGGCAACCCAGCGCTGTTCGCCGAGCATTATGGCCAGGCGCGCCTGTTCTACCGGAGCCAGACCCCGGCGGAACAAGCGCATATCGCGAACGCTTTCCGTTTCGAGTTGACCCGGGTGCAGACCCCGGCAGTGCGCCAGCGCATCCTTGCCCTGCTGGGCAATGTCGACAACGACCTCGTCGCCAAGGTCGCCGAAGGCCTGGGGATGGAGGTGCCGGCGCCGCAGCCGCGCGCTTTCGATGGCGAGGTGCCGGACTATCCGCCGTCGCCGGCGCTGTCGCTGATGAGTCGTCCCGGCGAGACAGGCGTCCGTACGCGCCGCGTCGCGATCCTGGTGGCGCCGGGCGTCGATGAGGCCCAGGTCAACAACCTGTACACCGGTCTTTTGAAAGCCGGCGCGGTGCCGCGCCTGGTGGGCGCTATGCTGGGCAAGGTGAAGGCGGCAGGCGGTACCGCCCTGGATGTCGAGATCTCGCTGGAGGCCGGGCCATCGGTGATGTACGACGGCATGATCGTGCCGGACGGTGCCGCCGATACCCTGGCGCGCAATGCCCACGCGATCGACTTCGTGCGCGAGCAGTACCGTCACTGCAAACCGATCCTGGCGATGGGCAGCGGCGCCGACCTGCTGGCCAAGGCGATGGTGCCGACGACGCTGCCGGACGGCTCGAGCGATCCGGCCCTGCTGGTGGATGGTGTGCTGGCCGACTTTCAGGCCGCGCTGGCCGGCCATCGCGCCTTCGCGCGCGAAACCGATCCGCCGATGGTGTAAAGGCGTTTCCGCATCCCTGCGACAAACGTGGACGCCGGCCGAGGTCGGCGTTTTTCATGCTTATTGCGCCTTGTCGGCCCTGGCGGCCAGCTTGGCCAGCGGATCCTTGACCGTGTAGTCGGACGGCACGGTGAACAGGGCGGGCGCCGGTTCCTCGCGTTTCAGATTATCCAGGCGGAATACGGTGTCGCCGCTGCGCGGATCGCTGTGCCTGGTGTAGACGGTCACCTGCAGGTCCGGCGCGTACCAGGTCTCGTCCGAGACCACGATCGGGTTGCGGTTGCCGATCTCGCCGGCCGGGATCTCGTAGCTGCGCAGCTTGCCCTCGGCCTTGATGCCGTTGAACTCGCGGGTACCGAGGTCTTTGGTGGCGGCTTTCGAGGCCCACTTCATGTCGCCGAACATGCCGGCCGTCAGCGGCGCCAGGCGCACCTGGGCGGCGCGCAGGGCCTCGCTGTTTTCCTCCAGCGCCTTCGACACCTGGATGTGCACGTCCTGCTGGATGTTCTGGCGGAGCTCAGGGTTCGCGCGGGCGACACGCTTGACGATGATCTCTTCGCTACCGTCGTCCAGCTTGCGGCGTTCGACGCTCGGCAGGGTGCCGTCCCTGCGCATCTGCTCGACCCGGGCGCGGGCTTCCTCGCCCGCTTGTCGTCCGGCCTCGGCAGCCTTGCGCGAGGCATCGCCGGCACGGGCGATCTTCGTCGCGGTGCGGTCCTGGGGCTTCAGGATCCAGGTGGCGCCGGCGACGGGATCGTGGATGGTGATCAGCTTCAGCTCGCCCTTGGCGTCGACCACTTCCTGGCGGGTGCGGCCGGCGCTGTCGCGGTAGGCCATGGTGGTGTGGCGGTCGGCGATCTGGTTGCCGTCGGACAGGTTCTGCTGGCGCTCCGTGACCATCTGCGCGCTGTAGGGGGCGTTCTTGATCGGACGGATCGCGGTGTCGCGGGTGATCGTGAACGTGGCCGGACCGGAGGCGCTGAACGTGCCGTCACGCCCCACGAAGAAGCGATCGGCCTGGACCTTGACTGCGCCGGCGCGCGGGTCGCCGGTGGGACCCTCTTCGGCCAGGGCGGGAATGGCCAGGCTGGCCAGCAGGACTGCAAGAACGAGTTGTTTGGTCTTCATGGCATCCTCGGTTTGAATATCTAATTAAGGGAAGTCAGGCGCACCGCCAGCGGCTGGCCGTCGGCGCCGAGCAGCATCTCGGCGCGGACGGTATCCCCGGCGTTTTCCGGGGTAAGCGGGACCCCCAGCGGCGCCAGGCTGCTGCGGGATACTTCGGTTTCGACCATGCGCGGCGCCGGCTCCTGCTCGATGCGCTCGGGCGACTCCAGCGCGATGAACAGGCCGCCGCCGTCGCGCGATATCAGCGGGCGGCTGCGGGCGTCCGGATCCACGGCCAGGCGCGGGTTGTGCAGCAGCAGGCTGAAGACGGTCACGGCCGTCACCGCGGTCGACAGGCCGCCGGCCAGGGCCCAGCGGCGCAGCGCCAGCCCGCGGTACCAGGGCGTTTGCGGAAACTGGCGGGCGAAGGCCTGCATCAGCTCTTTTTCCACGCCGCGCGGGGCGTCCTGTTTTGCCATCTCGGCGCGCAGGGCGTCGATCAGGGGGGCTATCGGTTCTCGGGTGTCCATGTGGGTTGTCCTTCTCATGCTTGGGCCAGGTCGGGGGCATTGCGCCAGCCGGCGAGGCGCTTTGCCAGGGCTGCGCGGCCGCGCGACAGGCGCGAGCGCACGGTGCCGATGTCGACCTGGCAGATGTCGGCGATCTCGGCATAGGAGAGTTCGTGCATTTCGTAGAGGATGACGACGTCGCGGTAGTGGGGCGCCAGGTGGGCCAGGGCGCGCCGCACCTGCTCGGCGGCTTCGTTGTCCAGCAGCCGCGCCAGCGGTCCGCCTTCGTCCAGCGCCAGGTCGGACTCGGGATCCACTTCGGGGCCATCGTCCTGGGCGTCCGCGCCGGGCAGGGCGACGTGGCGCCGGCCGCCTTCCTCGCCCTTCAGGATCAGCTTGCGCGCCACGCCGAACAGGAAGGCCTGCAGCTGGCCGCGCAGCGGATCGAAGCGGAAGCGCTCGGTCAGCAGGCCCATGAAGGCTTCCTGCACCACGTCGGCCGCGGCGCCGGGCGAGCCGCAGCGCAGCAGGGCGAAGCGGTACAGCGGACCCTGGTGGCGCCGGTACAGGGCCGCGAAGGCATCTGCGGCGCCGCCGCGCATGGCGCGCAGCAGCTCGGTGTCGGAAGTGGCGGAGGTCGTGTTCATGGGTAGCGGCTCTTTACCCATATTCCGCCAAGGAACTAAAAAAGTTCCAGGTATTTTTGGATTTTTTTAATCGATCCAGTTCACCCGGTCGAATTTGGAACGGAAATCGTCCGCCATCGCGACGACCTGGCTGGTCTTGTAGTTGAAGAAGACGAAGCCCTGCTTGGCCATCGCCACCAGCTTCTTGTCGCGCGGGCGGGTGATGCGGAAGGTGATGTCGCCGCCGTACTTGTTGAAATCCATGACCCCGACTTCGAACAGCAGCTGGTCGCGCGCATGCGCTTCGGCGCGGTAGGTGGTGGCGAGGTCGGTGACGATGATGCCGGTGCCGTCGCGCTCGGTTTCGGGGACGCCGAATTCGAACAGGAAGCGGGCGCGCGCCTCGGAGATCATCGAGATCATCGAGTCGTTGCCGAGGTGGTTGGCGGCATTGATGTCGGTGACGCGCACCGTCAGCAAGGTCGTGTAGTAGTACTGGTCTTCGGGGAAGTCGAGTTGTAAGCGTGCCATGGTTCGTGAATCCACTCGGGAGCGGATAGCGTAGCTGGTCTCAGTCCTGGCGGGTCAGGCGGTAGATCAAGATCGCGGCGCGGATCGCGCTGCGTTCGATCGAAGCCACTTCCAGGCTTTCGTTGGGCGAATGGGCGCCGCCGCCGCTGGCGCCGAGGCCGTCGAGGCTGTCGACGTAGGGCGCGGCGAACTGGATGTCGCCGGCGCCGCGCGATTCCGGCGGCACCATGCCGATCGGGCCCAGGCCGGCGTCCTGGCTGGCCCGCGAATACTGTTCCAGCACCTTCAGGTTGCCGGGCGTGACCGCCATCGGCGGGTAGGAGTCGCGGAAGTTGATCGCCGCGCTGGCGCCCGGCAGGCTTCGGGCCACGATCTCGCGCATGCGCGCCTGGGCGCGGTCGCGCTGGCCGTAGTCGAGGTAGCGCAGGTCGCCTTTCACGGTGACGGTATTCGCGATCACATTGGTCTTGCCGAAGGCGGTGCCGCGCGAATGCTCGTCGTCGAAGGATACTTCGGTGCCGCCCAGGATCACGCCCGGGTTGAAGGTGAGGCCGGGTTCCACCACCTGCTGGCGGAAGGCGTCGAGGATGCGCGCCGCCTCGTACACGGCGCCATAGCCGCCCGGACCGAACACGCCCATCGAGTGCGCCTGTCTCCCCTTGACCTCGAGCTCGAAGAAGGCGGTCGAGCGCCGGCCCACGGTGGCGGCCGCCATGCCGTCCTTGCCGGTGATGCTGCCTTCGAAGCTGAGGGCGACGTCGCTGCGCTTGGCGATGTCGACCATGTCGCCGCGCGAGATGCTCTTCGGATTGCCGGCTTCCTCCTCGTCGCCGGTCAGCATGACGGCGATGCGGGTGTCGTCGAGCGCGCCCACGCGCTGCAGGGCGCGCAGGGCTTCGACGATGACGACGTCGCCGCCCTTCATGTCGGACACGCCCTGGCCCTTGATGGTCGTAACTGTGCCGTCGGGGCCGGGCTGCGGTTCCCAGGCCGGGGTGGTGCTGCCGGGTTCGAAGACGGTGTCGAGGTGGCCCAGCAGCAACAGGCGCTTGCCTTGTTTGCCCTGGCGCTCGGCCAGCAGGTGGCCGGCGCGCTGCATGTCGGGCGGCAGCTCGATCCAGCGCGTCTTGAAGCCGAGTTCGTCGAACTGGTCGCGGAACAGCTTGCCGACCGCGCGCACGCCCGCCTGGTTCATCGTACCGCTGTTGATGAGGACGCTTTGCCGGAGCAGTTCCAGGGCTTGCGGCGCATGGGCGCGGATCTCGGCCACGATCCGCTGTTCCACCGGGCTCAGTTGCTGCGGAGTTTGCTGGGGAGTTTGCTGAGCGGGCTGCTGGGCCGCCGCCACCTGCATCGCCACGCCTGCCGCCAGCCCCAGCATTGCCTTCACCGTCCTGCGCATCGCATCTTTCCAAAGTAATGATGCTCAACTGTACACCGATTCGGTGCCGGCTGGCTGTATGGACAGGGTTCAGCGTTGCGGATCGGTGGGATAAGGCGGGCGCCGGCGCATTTTCCGGACGACGCCGGCGGGGTCCAGCAGCAGCACCAGTTCGGTGTGGCGGCCGGCGCCGGCATTCGCTTCGTAGAGCCAGGCTTCATAGCCGCTGTCGAACACGACGTTCCTGGTCGGACCAAAGGCGGCCAGTAGCTCGGCGCGCGTGGTGCGGCCGGGGACGACGGCTTGCGAAAAACGGTCTTCGGCGACGATCTTGCCGGGCTCGTTCGGGCTGGTGACGCAGCCGCCCAGCAGCAGCGCCGCGGCGAATAAGGTGACGAAGGGTTTCATGGCGGGACCTCCGCCGGCGGGTCAATCATGTACTCGAAGCTGACCAGGGTGTCGTCCGGCCAGCTGCGGTCCCAGATCGGCGCGTAATAGGTGCGGTCGAGCAAGACCTGGCAGTCGCAGTATTCCAGCATGCCGGGGCTCTGGTCGCCGCCGGCGTAGAGCATGCGGAAGGGCAGGATCTCGCTGCGCTCGCCGGCGTGCAGGGTGACCGAGAACACGGGGCGCTCCGTAAAAAACAGGAAATTGCCGTCCGGGCTGTTGCAGACCTGTTCCGGCGTGGTGAGGGCGTTCGAGATCCAGCCGAACAGCGGCGAGCTGTTCGATACCAGTCCCGCCTCCATGCCGACCAGGCATTCCAGGCGCAGGTCGCCCAGGCGCCGCGTACCGGGCGGCAAGCCTGGCGTGATCACCTGGGCGCGCCAGGTCATGCTGGTGGTCTTGCGGTTGGCGACCACGGCGGCGTCTTCGCGCAAGGCCTGCTCGTTGCGCGGCAGCACGAAGGTATTGTCTTCCGCCACCGGGATCGGCACGGCGATGTGGTCGCCGAGGGCGCGCAGGGTGATGCCCCGCATGTTCACCTTCGGCGAACGCGGCAGCAGGCGGAAGCGCAAGGTGGCCTGGGGCGCCAGCGCGTGCTCGCGCTCGAAGCGCTCCATGCCGCTGATCATTTTGCGGTAGGACTTGTCGACCGGATCGCGGGTCGAGGTCACGGTGACGGTTTGCGGCTTGCCCTCCGCCACCTCCGGATTTGCCTGCTGCGCCGGCGCCAGGGCCGGCATGGCAGTGAGGGCAAGCGCGATCGGGAAACCGTGCGGGCGCATCGCGGGCGCCTTACCAGTAGCGAACGCGGCCGACGTCCATGTGGACGAATTGCGAGTCAGGATAATAGCCGACCCCGCCCGCCTTCTCCGCCATGATGATCTTGTGCAACTTGGCCAGGTCCTGGCCGGGAATGCGCACGTCGATGGCCTTGCCTTCCATGTGCAGACTGTGCTTTGCCACGCCGGTCGTGTTTTCGTGCAATTTCTCGTTCGTTTCCGGCGAGCGGTAGCCCGAAATCACGTGGATGGTCGGGTGGCTGCTGTACTGGGCGCTGATGCGGTCGAGCAATACCAGCAGCTTCGGATCGATGGCCGAGATCTTGTTGTTGCGGTGGTCGCGCAGCAGTTTATTAATGTCCTGCAAGGCGTCCGGGATGAACTCGCCTTCGGCCCAGAAGATGCTGCGCAGGCTTTCGCCGGTGTGGGTGTTGTACAGGCGCAAGACCCGTTCGTTCGGCGCCACGGCGGCGGCGTTCGTGGGTGGAATATTGGCCGCCTTCGCGGACCGGATCACCGCCGGCGCCCCGAGGACAGAGGCCAGCATGGCGGAGCTTTTGAGGAATGAGCGTCGTTGGTTCATGAGGCTTTCCTTACGAGTTCGCAAGGAGACATGATACGCCTCATGTGCAATGCATGCAGGAGGCGTATTTCCCCGCGGGCTGTCAGTCCAGAACTACATGGTAAGGAAAGATTTCAATTCATATAAACTTGCCTGTTGCCATTCAGGGCGGTACGGATCGCCCGCGCCAGTTCCTCGTCGCTATATGGCTTGTTCAGCAGGCTTACACCCTGCTTCAGCTTGCCGTCCTGGATGACCGCGTCTTCCGAATAGCCCGAGGTGTACAGCACGCGGATTTCCGGGTGCAGCTCGCGGGCGACGGCGGCCAGTTTCGGACTGTTCATCGTGCCCGGCATGATGACGTCGGTGAACAGCAGGTCGATCCGGCGGTGCTGGCGCAGTACGATGGCCGCTTCGTCGGCGCTGCTGGCCCGCAGGATCCGGTAGCCGAGCGCCGACAGGATTTCGGCGACATTGTCCTGGATCGCGATCTCGTCGTCGACGACGAGGATGGTCTCGCTGCCGCCCGCGACGGCGGCGGCCGGCGCCGCAACCTTCTCGACCGCCGCTTCGATGGTGCGCGGCAGCAGGATGGTCACGTTCGTTCCGCGGCCAGGCTCGCTGTCGATCTCGATGTGGCCACCGCTTTGCTTGACGAAGCCGTAAGCCATGCTCAAGCCGAGTCCGGTTCCCTTGCCGACGCCCTTGGTCGTGAAAAAGGGCTCGAAGGCGCGCTCGCGGACTTCCGTGTCCATGCCGCTGCCGGTGTCGATGAAGGCCACGCACACATATTCCTTGCCGCCCAGTTGCAACTGCTCGGCTTCGCCGTCGGCCAGCACCGTATTCGATACCTGGATGGCGAGCACGCCGCCGCCGTGCATCGCAT
Source organism: Massilia sp. 05N420 (assembly GCF_056397205.1). Classification (NCBI taxonomy): domain Bacteria; kingdom Pseudomonadati; phylum Pseudomonadota; class Betaproteobacteria; order Burkholderiales; family Oxalobacteraceae; genus Massilia; species Massilia sp. 05N420. The sequence goes on along the minus strand of NZ_JBFTMX010000015.1, from coordinate 111,817 downwards.
CGCTCGCATTCAGCGTGAGGTTCAGGATGACGTTCTCCAGCTGCTGCTGGTCGACCCGCACGTTCCAGCTGTCGGGCGCGATCGCGAGGTCGATTCGTACGCGTTCGCCGACGGCGCGCTTGAGCAGCTCGTCCATGTCGGCCAGTACCTGGGCCATGCTGGTCGGCGCGGGCTGCAGGGGCTGCTTGCGGGCGAAGGACAGCAGCTGCGAGGACAGGCGAGCGCCGCGCCGCACAGCATCGCGTGCCGAGGTACAGCGCTGCAGCACCTTGTCGTTGGCGGCCGACAGCATGCGGATCAGGTCGAGATTGCCGCTGATGATATGCAGCACGTTGTTGAAATCGTGGGCGACGCCGCCGGTCAGCTTGCCCATGGCTTCCAGCTTCTGGGCATGCAGCAGCGCGTTCTGGGCGTCTTCGAGCGAGCGCGTGCGTTCCCTGACGAGCAGTTCCAGCCGCTCCTGGTGGCGTTCGAGCTTGTCCTTGGCGAGCGCGAGTTCGTCGGCGTTGGAAGCTGCCTTCAGGTAGACGCGGTGGATGGTCTGCATGTACAGCACCAGCATGACGAGTGCGGACAGCAGCGCGTTCAGGCGGCCGACATACCAGCCGACCGACAGCCGCGCTCCGCCGGCCATCGTGATGATGTTATCGAAGGCCAGCGCCAGGATCGCCACGCCCAGCCAGGCGCTGATGGGCGTGCGGAAGCGGCTGGCGCGCCACAGGAAGAACAGGGCCGCGAACAGGATCGCCTGGATAAGCGGGCCGTAACCGGTCCTGGTCACCAGGCTGTAGTCGTCGCCGACGTTCTGGACCGGCAGGAAATCGTGCAGGACCGTCACCGCCGCCAGGGTCGCGGCCAGCGCCACCGCCATGATCGTGGCGGCGCGGACGAAGCTGCGGCGGGCATCCGCGACGGTCCGGCCCTCGCCGCGCCATTCCGACACCGCATAACCGAGCAACATACCGCCCGCGCCGAGGTGCCAGAAGAACCACAGCCAGATGGTCGTCTGCGCGCCGCCCAACAGGCGCTCCTTGGCAACGAAGGCGCCGGGCAGGGACAGGAACTGCACGGCCAGCACCGCCGCAGTGTACACGCAACCGGACCATAGCCACAGCAGCGAACGGATGCGCGTTTGCAGGAAATAGCCGTAGACAAGGTAGGATGCCAGCAGATAGGTTCCGATCAGCATCGCCTGATAGGCCGGCACGAAGGCCTGCACGTTCGGCCACTTGTGGCTGGCGATCGGCATCAGCAGCAGCGTGGCGAGCGCAACGAAAGCGGCGGCTGCGAAGGCGCCGATCTGGAAAGGGGCGAAGCAAGCGGGAGAGGAAGTATGGGAGATCATTGAGCTGCCTGTTTTGCAATGCTCGACGGGGTACGTGGAGCAGCGTCATCAGGGAGGAGGAAGGCGTTAAGCATAACATGCTGCTGCGCGCCTCCCCCGCTGGCATAGAATGGGCAGCCGGATTCCAGGAGGCACCGCATGCGTCTGTCGATTGTTTCTCGAACCATGGTGGCGTTGTTGCTCGCGGTACTGGCCTCGTTCGCCGCAGCCGAGCCGCCGGCCGCCGTCGACATCCCCATCCCCGATATCCCCTACACGAGATTCGTGCTGAAGAACGGCCTGACCGTGCTCGTGCACGAGGACCACAAATCGCCCGTGGTGGCGGTGAACACCTGGTACCACGTCGGTTCCAAGAACGAGAAGCCAGGCAAGACCGGCTTCGCCCACCTGTTCGAGCACCTGATGTTTTCGGGCAGCGCCAACTTCAACAAGACCTTTCTTTCCGCCCTGGAAGGCATCGGTGCGAGCGACTTGAACGGCACCACGAACAAGGATCGCACCAATTACTTCGAGACCGTGCCGACCTCGATGCTCGACTACACCCTGTTTGCCGAGAGCGACCGCATGGGCCATCTGCTGGGCGTGCTCGACCAGAGGAAGCTGGACCTGCAGCGTGGCGTGGTGCAGAACGAGAAGCGCCAGCGCGAGAACCAGCCCTATGGCGTGGTCGAGCAGATCGTTACCGAGAATAGCTGGCCGGCGGGCCACCCTTATTCCTGGACCACGATCGGCTCGATGGACGACCTCGACGCCGCTTCCATGAGCGACGTCACCAACTGGTTCAAGACCAACTACGGCCCGAACAACGTCGTGTTGGTGCTGGCCGGCGACCTCACGCCCGCCCAGGCGCGCGAGAAGGTCGAGCATTACTACGGAGATATTCCACCCGGCCCGCCGGTGGCAAAACAGCGCGCATGGATCGCCAAGCGCAGCGGCACCCACCGCGAGACCGTGCAGGACCGCGTGCCGCAGGCGCGCATCTATCGCGTCTGGAATGTTCCCGGAGCGGATACGCCGGAAGAAGCGCTGCTGGACCTGGCGGCCCACGTGCTGGGCGGCAGCAAGACCTCGCGCCTCTACCAGCGCCTGGTGGTCAGGGAGCAGCTGGCGACCTCGGCGTTTTCCAGCGACGATTCGAGCGAGATCGCCGGCCAGTTCGGCATCAACCTGACGGCGCGTCCCGGCGCCGACGTGGCCCGCATGGAAAGCATCGCCGACGAGGAATTGCGCGCACTCATGAAGAGCGGTCCGCGCGAGGACGAACTGCGCCTGGCCAGGACGGCGATCCTGGCGCAGTACGCGCGCAGCGTCGAGCGCGTCGGCGGTTTCGGCGGCAAGAGCGACATGCTCGCGCGCTGCATGACGTTTACGGGCGACCCCGACTGCTACAAGACCTACCTTACGCGCATACTGGCGGCAACCCCGGCGATGGTGCGCCAGGCCATGGCCGAGTGGCTCGGCGATGGCGACTATATCCTCGAGGTCGATCCTTTCCCGGGCGGTCTCGGCGCCTCGGTCACCACCCTCGACCGCGGCAAGGGAGCGCCGCTGGGCCAACCCGAAAAGCTGCACCTGCCGCCGATGCAGACGGCGACCCTGTCGAACGGCCTGAAGGTGGTGCTGGCCGAACGCCACGGCGCGCCGGTGGTGAACCTGTCGATGATGATCGATGCCGGCTACGCCTCGGACTCGCACGAGCTGCCTGGCCTGGCAAGCCTGAGCCTGCGCATGCTGGAGGAGGGAACGGAGAATGGCGCAAACAAGCGGTCTTCACTGCAGGTCAGCGCCGAGCTGGAAGCGCTGGGCGCTTCCTTCGGCGCCGCCACCAACCTCGACGGCGCCTTCGTCAACATGAACGTGCTGGCGCCAACCCTGTCCCGTGCGCTGGGCCTGTACGCCGACCTGGTGCTGCATCCATCCTTTCCGCAGGCGGATTTCGAACGCCTGCAGCGCGAGCGCATCGCCGCGATCGCCCGCGAAAAGACGGTGCCGCGCGCGATGGCGCTGCGCGTGCTGCCGGGACTCCTGTATGGCAAGGACCACGCCTACGGCCTGCCGCTGACCGGCACCGGCACCGAGCAGGCGGTGGCGCGCATGACGCGGGCCGACCTGGTGCGCTACCACCAGGCCTGGTTCAAGCCGAACAACGCGACCCTGCTGGTGGTGGGCGATACCACGATGGAGCGCTTGAAGCCGCTGCTCGAAAAGGCCTTCGGCGGCTGGCAGGCGGGGGAAGTGCCGCGCAAGAACGTGAGCCGGGTGGCGCAGCCGGACAGGACCGTGATCTACCTGATCGACCGCCCCGGCGCCCTGCAGAGCGAGATCGTCGGCGCCCAGCTGGCGCCGCCGCGCAATACGCCGGAGGCGGTGGCGCTGAACCTGCTGAACGACGTCTTCGGCGGCACCTTCAGTTCGCGCCTGAACATGGACCTGCGCGAGGACAAGCACTGGTCCTACGGTGTCGGCTCCGGGCTGGTGGCGGCAGCCGGGCAGCGCATCCTGTACAGCGCTTCACCGGTGCAGACCGACAAGACGGCGCCAGCCCTGCGCGAGCTCGCCAGGGAATACGCCGACATCGCCGGCGCCCGTCCCATCACCGGGCCGGAACTGAAGGCGGCGCAGGACAACGAGACCCTGGGCCTGCCCGGCGCCTTCGAGACCATCTCCCAGCTCGGCAATGGCTACGCCACCATCCTGCAGTACCACTTGCCCGAGGACTACTACAACACCTACACGGACAAGGTCTGGGCCGTGAATCCGGCCGAGCTGAATGCGCTGGCGGCAAGGACGATCCTGCCGAATCAGCAGCTATGGATCGTGGTGGGCGACATGAGCAAGGTCGAGGCCGAAGTGCGCGCCCTGGGGATGGAGGTGCGCAAGATTGATGCGGATGGAAAGATCTTGCCTTGAGGAAAATGAGCGCTTAGGCGGCAAGGAAGCCCGGCTTTGCAGGCTTCCTCGCATGAAACCTTATTTTGCTGCGGACTTGCGGCGGGCAGCGACGATCGCCAGCGCCCCGAGGCCAAGCAGCGCGAGGGAAGCAGGTTCCGGCACGTCGGCGCTGCCTTGGGTCTCAGCGCTTGCCACATATTGCAACTCGTTGACCAGCAGGCGCTGGGCATCGTTATTCGGCGAATGGAAATTGGTGGTCGTCTGGCCACCAAAGGCGACAAAGCCTTTGCCATACTGCATTGCGCCAAACACAATGCCTCCCTGCTGACTTTCGATCAGGTCGCTGATGCCGCCGCCGCTGACCGTGGCGTGTCCAAAGGATCCGCCTTGGTACGAGCTTGCGATGCCACCCGTGGTGAGCCCGGCGGCAACGCCCGCGGCGGTGACATTGACTTGGCCGCTAAAGCCGGGATATTGCAGGGTCACGCCAAAACCGAGGTCGATCGATCCACCCTGGTTCGGTGCTGCGTTCAGGAACAGACGGCCGCCGTTGTCGACGTAAGTGGCGATGGCGGTACGGTTGGCCGACAGGAAGCTGTTGAATTCGTTCGCATTACCGTCGCTACCGTCGAGGAATACGAAATCGGCGTTGGCGAAAACATTCGTGGAGAAACCATTCGACTTGACCCACTTGCCGGCACCGAAGGTAGTGTTCATGGCGGTATCGTTCGTGGTGTTGTACCACGGGTTATAGCCACCGGTCGAATAGGCGATGGTGCCAGCCATCGCACTTGCGCTCACGCACATGGAGGCGATGGCTACAGCGATCATGGATGTAATTTTCATAATATTTGTAGAGATGATGAACACAGGGGTTTGCAAAAAGATGTAACGACGCGCCCGGGTTGCCGGGGGAGGGGATGATTTTCTTGTTACGGTTTGGCACAATTGCCAATCGTGCGCGGCGGTACGGCGTGTAGGATACGCCCATACACTTTATTTTTTAATAATAAAAGGAGCCCATCATGAAGACCACCACCATTTCCGCTCTGCTGTTCTCCGTCGCCGTGCTGGCCACCGGCTGCCACAAGGCCGAAACCACCACGACCACGAACGACATGGGCCCGGCCCAGGCCGCGGGTAAAGCCGTCGACGATGCCGGTGCGAACGCCGCCGCAGCGACCCGTGACGCCGCCGCCAACGCCAACGCCGCCGCCGACCGCGCCAACGCGAAGATCGACGCCGCGGCCGACCGTACCGCCGCCAACATGCGCGAAGCCGGCGCCGAGGTGCGCCAGGGCTCGAAGGAAGCCGCTGCCAACGTGAAGGAAGGCGCCAAGAATGCGACCGCCGCAACCGGTCGCGCGCTGGAGCATACTGGCGAGAAGATGCAGGACGCTTCGAAGTAATCAGTTAGCTTAAAAAGCCGTCGCCAGCTTGAATCCGTCATTCCCGCGAAAGCGGGAGTGACGTTCATACGTCGCGGGAATGACGTCGACAGGATTGCGCTTGAGTCAGGCCCCCGCCTTTTCTTTCTCCCGCTTCTTCCGCTGCTCCTCCTGCCACTGGTGATACCGCTCGATATGCTGCTCCCTGCGCAGCACCTTCGAATGCGGATCCAGCGTATAGCTCACCCCTTCCGGCAGCTCGACACTCCCCTTGCCATCCGCCATCGGCACGCTGAGCACACGGTCGCCCACCCTGACCTCGACCGGCATCGGGAAGGGCGTGTTCTTTTCCGTCTTCCATGCCAGCTGCAGGCTGTTGCCGCTGCGCGTGGCCTGCAGCTCCGGCAATTCCTTCTGGTACAGGTAGGCCTGGAAGAACCAGTCCATGTCGCGCCCGCTCACGCGCTTGACGATGGCCATGAATTCCGGCGTCGTGCCGTAGCGCGGGGCGAAGTTTCCGGGGCGCGGGTCGGGGGTGCCGTAGACCTCTTCGCGCACGGCCTGGAAGAAGGCCCGGTCGCCGATCAGGCCGCGCAAGGTGTGCATGACCAGCGATCCCTTGTTGTAGATGTCCTGGCCGGGGCCGCCGCGCTTGGTGTCGTAGACGTCTTCTTCCAGCCGTGGCTTGCCGGATACGATGGGCGCCTTGTTCTCGATCATGCCGCGCTGGTGCATCAGGGAGGCGAAGTATTCGAGGTCGCCGCGCTGGTACTGCATGTAGAGCGGCTGCATATAGCTGCCCAGTCCCTCGTGCAGCCACATATCGTCCCAGTTGGCGTTGGTCAGCTGGTTGCCGAACCATTCGTGGGCGAATTCGTGCTGCAGCAGTTCGTCGTAGCCATAGGCCGTCTTCGCGTACTTGTTGCCGTAGGCATTGATGGTCTGGTGTTCCATGCCCTTGTGCGGGGTCTCCACCACGCCCATCTTTTCGTCGCCGAAGGGGTAGGGGCCGATGGTGCTCTCGAAGAAGTCCAGCATCGGCGCGAATTCGGCGAACAGTTCCTTCGCGCCTTTCTCGTTCTGCGGCAGATACCACATGCGTAGCGGAATCACGTTGCCGTAGCGGCTCCGGTATTCGCCCGACAGCACCTGGTAGGGCGCGACGTTGATCGAGATGCCGTAGGTGCTCGGATTCTTCGTGCGCCAGTGCCAGGTGCGCCAGCCGTCCGCCTCGTCCATGCCCATGGCGATGCCGTTGCCGGCCGCGACCAGCGGGCTCGGCACCGTGATGTGTTCGTCGACCAGCTTGGGCTTGCCGGTCGGGTGGTCGATGCAGGGCCAGAACAGGTCGCAGCCTTCGCCCTGCACGGCGCTCGCCACCCAGGGCTTGCCGTCCGGCGTCTTCGACCAGACGAAGCCGCCGTCCCAGGGCGCGCGCTTGGCCACGTGAGGCTGGCCGTGATAGCGCACACTCACGACTGCCTGCTTGCCGGGCTGCAGGGTCCGCGGCAGGTCGATGGTCAGCTTGCCTTCCGGGTTGCGCCAGCTGGCAGCAGGCAGCGGCTGGCCGTCGACGTCGATGGCGTCGATCGGCAGGTTGCGGTCCAGGTCGAGCTCGATGCTATGGAGCGGCGCGCGGGTGCCGAAGGTGAGCGTGACGTCGCCGCGGATGCTGCGGGTGTCCGGCTCGATGCGCAGCTTGAGGTCGGCCTTGTCGAACTCGAGGGCTTGCTGGGCTTCGCYGCGGGRAGCGCCGGAACCGGTGCTGTATTCGGTCAGGAAAGGCTGCGGGGTCACGCAGCCCGCCAGCAGCGCGCTTGCGCCGACGATGGCGATTTTTTTCATGTTCTGCGGCGTTTGCCGTCTCTAGTTATGATCCCGGGAAATTTATCACAGAGCCCAGGCGAGGTCTGTATTAACGGGAGGCCGCCCATTGCGCGCCGCTCTAGCCGCGTCTGGTGAATACTTCGATCGAGGAGGACCTTATCTTATGAACGGCAAACTGAATCTCGACATCGCCCGCACCGCCCTGGTGCAGATCGACTTGCAGAACTTTAATGTGAACCGGGAACTGGCGCCGCACCCGGCCGAGCGTGTGGTGGGCAATTGCGTGCTGCTGTCGAGCGAGATGCGCGACCGCGGCGGCATGGTGATCTTCGTGCGCGTGCAGCTGGACGAGCTGCGCCTGCCGCCTGCCGACAATCCGATGTTCAAGCCCGGTACGCCGGCACCGCCGCCGGAGGCATCGTATATGGCGGAGTCGGCCCAGGTGCAGGCACAGGACCACGTGGTGACCAAGCGCCAGTGGGGCGCCTTCTACGGCACCGAACTCGACCAGTTGTTGCGCCGGCGCGGCATCAAGACCATCATCATGACGGGCATCGCCACCAACTACGGTGTCGAGTCGACCGCGCGTGCGGCTTTCGATCGCGGCTACGAACTGGTTTTCGTGGAAGATGCGATGAGCAGCGGGAACGCGGAAGCGCACAAGAATTGCTGCGAGAACGTGTTCCGTAACATGGGCAGGGTGCGCTCGACCCGTGAACTCATCGACGCGCTGCAGGCCGGCACCGGCGACGCGTAAGCATCACCGGCGCCTGCTTGTAGCTTATTTGCGAGTAGCGGTCGCCTGGCCGTTCTGCGCCTGGGCGTTGGCCTGGGCATTCGCCTGGGCCTGGGCGCGGGCCTGTTCGCGCTCCTGTTTCTTGGCCATGTGATGGCCCACGGCGCAGCCCACGGCCGCGCCGGCCAGGTGGTGCTTGCCGAGGAAGTGGCCGCCGACGGCGCCCGCGGCCGCGCCTTTCAGGCAGCTGGGCTTGGCGTAGGCGGCACCGGTCGAGGCCAGCGACAGCAGGAGGGATACGGCGACGAGTTTGGCTTTCATGATTATCTCCGGTAGCAGGTGGATGAAGCTAGCCTAGGCTTGGCGAACCGATCCGACTGTTCGCCATTCAACGGAAACAACGTTATCGGCGCCGCCGCGGTTGACCGCGGCAGGCGCCGGCCGCATCAGGCAGAGCGGGCGATCTCAGCCGTGATCTCGTAGGAACGCAGGCGCGCCGCGTGGTCGAAGATCTGCGAGGTGATCATCAGCTCGTCCGCGCCGGTGCGCTCCACGAAGGCCTTCAGTTGGGCGGCGACGGTGCCGGGCGCGCCGATGGCCGAGCACGACAGCACCGAATCGAGCATCGACCGCTCCGGCGGGCTCAGCAGATCCAGATAGCCTTCGACCGGCGGCTTCAGTTTGGTCGGGCGGCCGCTGCGCAGGTTGATGAAGGCCTGCTGCATCGAGGTCGCGCGGAAATGGGCTTCGGCGTCGGTGTCGGCGGCGAACACGTTAAAGCCGAGCATGACGTAGGGCTTGTCGAGCTGGGCCGAGGGACGGAAAGTGGCGCGGTAGAGCTCGATCGCCTGCATCATCATCTGCGGCGCGAAGTGGGAGGCGAAGGCATACGGCAGGCCGAGGGCCGCCGCCAGCTGGGCGCCGAACAGGCTGGAACCGAGGATCCAGACCGGCACGTCGAGGCCGGCGCCGGGCACCGCGCGGACCTGGCGGCGCGGCGAGTCGGCAAAGTAATCCATCAGCTCCACCACGTCCTGCGGGAACTCGTCGGCATCCGACGCCAGGTTGCGGCGCAGCGCGCGCGCCGTGGTGTGGTCGGAGCCGGGTGCGCGGCCCAGGCCGAGGTCGATACGGCCGGGGAACAGCGAGGCGAGGGTGCCGAACTGTTCGGCGATCACGAGCGGAGCATGGTTCGGCAGCATGATGCCGCCGGCGCCGATGCGGATCGTCGAGGTGCCGTTGGCAACATGGCACATCAGGACGGAGGTCGCCGCACTGGCGATGCCCGGCATGCCGTGGTGTTCGGCAAGCCAGAAGCGGTGGTAGCCCCAGCGCTCGCCATGCTGGGCAAGGTCGAGCGAGTTGCGGAAGGAATCGGAAGCGGTGCCGCCCTCAACGATGGGGGCAAGGTCGAGTATCGAGAGAGGAATCATGGGGGCATGATACGCCGATCGGATTTTTTTCGTGCGGAGGCACCGCGCTTGACCCCGCCTGGAGGCCTGCCTATGATGCATTGGTTCAATTTCGCCAACGACAGTAAACATGCCCCGCCCAGCCTTCCTCCGGTCCCGCCGCTCCCTGTTCGCCGCCGCCTGTGTCGCCCTGCTGCTCACGGGCTGCGCGCATGGCCGTCTCGACAACCCCGCCATCCCGCAAGTCGACGCCGCCATGCAGGAAGCCATCGGCGCCCACAAGCTGCCGGGCGCGGTGGTCCACATCGAGCATGACGGTGCGGTCTATGAACGGGCCTATGGACGCCTGAGCTACGAAGCCGATGCGCGTCCCGTCGAGACCTCCACGGTGTACGACGCCGCCTCGCTGAGCAAGGTGCTGTCCACCGCGCCTTCGGTGCTGAAGCTGGCGGAAGAGGGCAAGATCGACCTCGACGCGAAATTGAGCAGCTACTTTCCGGAATGCGCGAACGGCGGCAAGGAAGCCATCACGATCCGCCACCTGCTGACCCACAGCTCGGGCCTGCCGGCCGGGTTGCCGGCCAAGCCGGCCTGGCACGGCGATGCGGCCGCCCACGCCCTGGCCTGCGGCCAGGTGGTGACGCATCCGCCCGGCACGTTCTTCCGCTACTCGGACATCAACTACATCCTGCTGGGCCAGCTGGTGCAGAAGGTGTCCGGCATGCCGCTCGATGAATTCGCGCGCACCCGCATCTTTGCGCCGCTGAAGATGGTCGACACCGGTTACCTGCCGCTGCGCCGCATGGGCGCTGGCGGCGCCGCGCTGATCGCGCCGACCCAGAAGGGCGCGGACGGCGCCGGTTCGGCCCATGGCGACCTCGCGCCCGGCCAGCTGCTGCAGGGGGTGGTGCACGACCCGACCGCGCGTCGCATGGATGGCGTGGCCGGCTCGGCCGGCGTGTTCACCACCGCCCGCGACGTTGCGCGCTATGCCCGCATGCTGCTGCGCGGCGGCGAGCTGGACGGTGTGCGCATCCTCAGCCCGGAAAGCGTGCGCCTGATGACCACGGCGCAGTCGCCAGGCGGCATCGAGGCGCTGCGCGGCCTCGGCATGGACATCAATTCGCCCTACGCGGTGCGTCCGCGCGGCACCGTGTTCCCGGTGGGCAGCTATGGCCATACGGGCTTTACGGGTTGCGTGCTGTGGATCGACCCGGGTTCGCGCACCTTCTATGTGCTGCTGTCGAACCGGGTCTACCCCGACGACAAGAGCAATGTGCTGGAACTTTATACCAGGCTGGGCACGCTCGCGGCGCAGGCCGCAAGCCCCTGATATGGATGCTATCCGGGACAAAAACGCATCAACGTGTCGCTTTTTTGCCGCTGATTTTTTGCCGTGCGGCTAACGCGCGCACGCTTTGCCGCGACCGTTCTAAACTGCGAACCCTCAATTTATCTTGTTGATATTGTTGAGCTTTTTGCCCCAAATCCATTAGGAGAGCGACATGAAAATGAATAAGTTACTGAAAGGCCTGCTGGGAGCTTCCGTTGCGATGGCGATGTTCGGTGCCGTGAGCGCTCAGGCGCAAACGAGCGGCAGCTCTTCGACCACCGGCGGCACCAGCGCCACTGCGCAGTCCGACCAGGCAACCGGCACTTCATCGACCCACAAGAAGTCCAGCAAAAAGAAACATTCGCGCAAACATGGCAGCAGCGCGGGCTCGAGCAGCAGCGGTATGACCGGTTCGGGCGGCTCCAGTTCGAGTAAGGGCATGGACAGCAGCAGCGGCTCCTCAAGCAGCGGCAGCATGGGTACCGGCAGCTCGGGCTCGTCCGGCAGCAGCGGCAGCATGGGYACCGGYACCTCGGGCTCGTCSGGCASCAGCGGCAGCATGGGCACCGGCACTTCGGGCTCGTCGGGCACCAGCGGCAGCATGGGCACCGGCASCTCGGGTTCGTCGGGCACCAGCGGCAGCATGGGTACCGGAACCGGCACCGGCACCACCGGCACCGGCACCAGCTCGTCCGGCATGAGCGGCACCGGCTCGGGTTCCGGCAGCGGCACCAGCGCCACCGGCACGACCGGCACCGGCACCACCGGCACGGGCACCAGCACCACCAGCGGCGGCACCAGCGGCACCGGTGGCCGCGGTTACTGATCGTCCAGCCGGTTCGCCGGCGCCCTGAACAACACCAGCTTGCGGGCTGGTGTTTTTCTTGGTGTTTAGTGTTGTTTAAGGAAGGCGGCTACCTGCGGATGGACCGCCGCCGGATCCTCGGCCACCGGCAGGTGTCCCAGTCCCGGCAGCGAGACGAACTGCGCCTGCGGGATCGCGCGCTGCACGTCGGCGTGTTCGGCATAGGGCACCGTCTTGTCGGCGTCGCCCCATACCAGCAGCACCGGCAGGCCCTTCTTGCCCACCTTCTCGAAATCCGGCAGCGAGGATTCGTTCGACAGATGGCGGATGGTCGACAGGATCGCGCGTCCGAAGCCGTCGTAGCGCATCTGCGGCTGGAAGCGCTCGGCCCAGCCGGCCACGTGTTCCGGATGCGCGAAGTCCTCGAGCTGGCTGGTGGCCAGCGAGGGCAGGAACCATGCGCGCGTCAGCCATTCGCCGACACCCGGCCAGGCCATCACGCTGATGTCGTGCGCCCGCGTGAGGGGCGCCACCAGCACCACGCTGCGCACCCGTTCCGGATGCTCGGCGGCGAAGCGTCCGACGATCGCGCCGCCCATCGACAGCCCGAGCAGGTCGGCCTTCGGCACCTGCAGGGTGTCCATCAGTTCCAGCAATTGGTCGGCGAACAGCCGGCGGTCGTAGTCGACCTTCGGCCGGTCGCTCCAGCCGCGCCCGTACAGGTCGAAGCGGATCACCCTGAAGCCGGCGGCCGCCAGGTCCGCGCTGGTCCTGTCGAACACATAGCTGGGCACCGAAAAGCCGTGCACCAGCACCACCGGACGTCCCTGTTCGGGGCCGGCGATGCGCACGTGGACGATCCCGTGCGACAAGCTGACGAACTGCCCGGGCGCCTGGCGCCGCGCGTCGGCGCCGAGCGGGCCGTGCTCCATATTGCGTGCGAGGGGAATGGCGACGAGTACGGCGGCGGCAACGGCGCCCACGGCAAGCAGGATCTTGCGCAGGCGGCGTTTCGGTGTCGGGGCGGGAGCAGCGGTCATGGTGGCATCATGCGGATGGGCAATACCGCTTATTGCACACCAGACCGCGGTCTTTCGTCAATCCTTGGACAGCATCGAGCCGGTTTCGCGGTAGCGGGTGTGCCAGGAATAGGCTTTCTCCAGCACGTGCGGGGTCTGGCCGCCGCGCTGCCGGGCCTCGAGCACGTACTCGCGCAGCATGGTCTTGTAGGGTTCGGCCGTGCAGTGTTCGATGATCGCCTCGGCGCGCTCGCGCGGCGCCAGGCCGCGCAGGTCGGCCAGTCCCAGTTCGGTGACGATGATGTCGACGTCGTGCTCGCTGTGGTCGACGTGGGTCACCATCGGCACGATCGAGGACACGCGGCCGCCCTTGGCGATCGACTTGGTGGCGAAGATCGACAGGTAGGCGTTGCGCGCGAAGTCGCCGGAGCCGCCGATGCCGTTCATCATGTGGGTGCCGCTCACGTGGGTCGAGTTGATGTTGCCGTAGATGTCGGCTTCCAGCGCGGTATTGATCGCGATGATGCCGAGGCGCCGGATCACTTCCGGATGGTTCGACACTTCCTGCGGGCGCAGCACCAGGCGGTCGCGGTAGCGGTCGAAGTCGCGGAACACCTGGGCGCTCTTTTCCGGCGACAGGGTGATCGAGGAGCCGGAGGCGAATTCGAGCTTGCCGGAATCGAACAGGTCGAAGGTCGAATCCTGCAGCACCTCCGAATACATGGTGAGGTCGTGGAAGGGGCTGTTGACGAAGCCGGCCAGCACTGCGTTGGCGATGGTGCCGATGCCGGCCTGCAGCGGCAGCAGGCTGGCGCTCAGGCGTCCGGCGACGATTTCGTCCTCGAAGAAGCGCACCAGGTGGGCGGCGATGGCGGCGGTCTCTTCGTCGGGCGGCAGCACCGAGGAGGTGCTGTCCGGCTGGTCGGTGATCACGATGGCGACGATCTTCTCCGGCGGGATCTCGATGAAGGGCGTGCCGGCGCGCTGCTCGACCGACATGATCGGGATCGGCTCGCGCATCGGCCGCTTTTTGGGAATCCAGATGTCGTGCAGGCCTTCGAGGCCGGTGGTCTGGGCCAGGTTGATCTCGACGATGACCTTGTCGGCCAGGATCGCGAAGCTGGCGCTGTTGCCGACCGAGGTGGTGGGGACGATCGCGCCCGTCTCCGTGATCGCCACCGCCTCGACCACCGCGATGTCGACCGGCTTGATGTGGCGGCTGCGCAGCTGTTCGACGGTTTCGGACAGGTGCTGGTCGATGTACATCACCTCGCCGCGGTTGATGGCGGCGCGCAGCACCGGATCGACCTGGAAGGGCATGCGGCGCGAGAGGGCGCCGGCTTCGGTGAGCAGTTTATCCGTATCGTTGCCGAGCGAGGCGCCGGTCAGCAGGGTGATCTTCAGCGGCTCGTGGCGGGCGCGTTCGGCCAGCGCGGCAGGGACCAGCTTGACGTCGCCGGCGCGGGTGAAGCCGCTCATGCCGACGGTCATGCCGTCCTTGATCCAGCTTGCTGCTTCGGCAGCGCCGGTGACGCGATTGCGCAGCTTGGCGCAGCGGATACGATCCAGGTATTCAGTCTTCATGTTTCTAGCTGAGCCGGTAGTCGACCGGCAGTAGGGGTGGGGGAAGCGTGGTGTCGCCCAGCGCGCTGCGCAGGTCGATCTCGATGGTGCGGCAGATGGCGTCGAGCGGCAGGTCGTGGTCGGAGGTGCCGAAGGGTTCCTCGATCTCGTCGCCGAGGGCATCCAGCCCGAAGAAGGTGTAGGCGACCAGCAGCGTCACCAGCGGGGTCAGGTCGCCGATCGCGTCGACCAGGCCGAAGGGCAGCAGGACGCAGTAGAGGTAGGCGGTGCGGTGCAGCAGCAGGCTGTAGGAAAACGGAATCGGCGTACCGTGGATGCGTTCGCAGGCGGCGGCCACGCCGGTCATCGCCGACAGGGTGGCGTCGATGCCCGGCGCCAGGCAGGGATCGAGGCGGCGCTCGCGCAAACATTGTCCGAGGTCGGCGCCCATCTCCAGCATCAGCGCGTGCGGCAGGTTGGGCAGGTCGCGCACGCGTTCCCATTCCTGGGGCGCGATCCACGGCTCGATATCGGCTGCGGGGTCGCTGCGCCGCAGGCGGTGGCGCAGCGCATGCGCGAAGGCGATCGCACGCCGGATCATGCGTTCCCGCGAGGCGGCGTCAGGCGTGTCGCCCGGCGCGATCAGCGACAGGCACTGGCGCGCCAGGCTGCGGCTGCGCAGGACCAGTTCGCCCCATTGCTTGCGGCCTTCCCAGTAGCGGTCATAGGCGGCGTTGTTGCGGAAACCGAGGAAGATCGCGAGGGGCAGGCCCATCAGCGTGAAGGGGATCGCACCGATGGCGATCTTGTGGCCCCACAGCGTGCCATGGGTCCAGGTGACGGCGATTGCCAGCAGGGCGGTGACGAGCAGGCTTTTCCAGATGTTCGGCATCACCGAACCGCGCATCACCAGGAACAGGCGCAGGGCGGAAGGGCGGTCGCGGACGATCATGCCTGCCCCGTTCCGCGCTGCGGCTGCGGGGTGAAGGTGGGATCGGTCTGCTGCATCGTCGGATGTGAAACTGCTTGAGTTGCCTTCATTGTGCAACGGACGCGAAAACGCCTGCGTCCGGTTGAAATGGCCTTGCACCATTCTGATACTGCCGCGCGGAAATGACTAATTACGATTCTTGATGCCTGCCATGCAGTTGATGAATGGTGCGGCGCAGCGTAGCGGGCTCAGCCAATGCGTGCGGACTGGCTCGCCTGCCACCTGCGCAGTCCGGCAATCGCCTCCTCCTTGCTCTTGGCTTCGATCTCGATCCACGGCGCGCGCGCATAGGCCGCCGGCATCGTCGAGATCAGGTCCGCATGCTGGCGGTCGTTGAAGCTTTCGCGTCCGTTCGAGATGTGGACCATCTGGTGCTCAGGATCCGGCCAGGTGGCGCGCGCCTTTTCCAGCATCGCGGCCACGCTCGGATCGTCGTAGCTGGACAGCTTTTCGCTGACGATGTGGTGGTGGGCATCGAACACCATCGGCACGCCGCTGCGCACGCAGACCTCGTGGATCTGCTCAGCGCTGTAGGCGTATTCGTCGTTCTCCAGGCACAGGCGCGAGCGGATCGCATCGGGCAGGCCGGCGATGCGTTCGACCAGGGCGTCGCTGCGATTGCCCTTGCCGCCGTGGATCTCGAGCACGGCCCAGGGCGAGCGCGGCTGCTCCAGCAGGTCCATGATGTCGGCGTGCATCTGCAGGATCTTGACGCTGTTGGCCACCACCTCGGGCGAATCGGAGCTCAGCACCACGAACTGGTCCGGATGCATCACCAGGCGCAGCCCCATCTCGGTGGCGCGGCGGCCGGTACGGGACAGGCTGGGCGCCAGCTCGCGCATCACTTCGCGGCCGACGTCCTCGTCGAAGAAGGGGAAGATCGAGGACGGCAGGCGGTACAGCCGGATGCCTTCGCGCTTGCAGTACTGCAGGGCGCCATCGAGGGTCCGGATGTTGTCGCGGTAGATCCCGTCGAGCAGCTTGCGCTGGCCGGCGTCGGACTGCTCCAGCAGGCGCTTGCGCGTGACGGTGCGGTAGCGGATGTCCTTCGACACGGTAATGCAGACCAAACCAAGCTCAGAAACCATGACACGCCGGTATCGTTGATGGGCAGACCATGTTCCAAGGATTCGCCAGCACCGTCAAACCCGTTCCGTGCCGCAACCCCAAATTCGGGGTCAGAGCACATTTCCCCCAAAATTCGGGGTCAGAGCACATTTTTGGGCAATTGCTGTTCGGTATGGCCGCGCCAACACAAAGGGGCCCGGCGAAGCAGGCCCAGGCGCAACCATCGCCAGTCTTTCACTGCAGCCATTTCTACAATAAGTGCTCTGACCCCGAATTGGGGCGGAAATGTGCTCTGACCCCGAATTTAGAATTAGAGGAGGGGTAGGGTCGCGCTTCGGCTGCCTGATCCGTACATCGGAAGCAAGCCGGTATGATTCATGTACCGACCTTGGACACTCAATATGGGTCCCTGCTTTCGCGGGGACGACGGACGAACATGCAAAAACTCCTCATCCTCCTAGGCCTCATCCTCCTGGCCGCCGGCCTCGCCTGGCCCTGGCTGCGCCGCCTGCCGTTCGGCCGCCTCCCCGGCGACATCCACGTCGTCCGCGAAGGCTTCAGCTTCAGCTTCCCCATCGTCACCTGCCTCATCGTCTCGGTCGTCGTCTCGCTGCTGTTGTGGTTCTTCCGCCGCTGAGCGGCGCTTCTTTTCCCTCCCTGGCCGCCTTCCTTGCCGGCGCGTGCGCGTGTCGAAAAATCAACACGCGTATTCGCGATAGCAAGATTTGACAAACATGGCCAAGAAATCAACGACACAATGCGCCCCATACGAAGACGAGAGACGCTGCAGCGTCCGCCGAATTCGACACTGGCAGCTTCACGTTGAGACATAGTTTTGGAGACGAAGACATGAACGAGTCGAAGGCAGGGAAGGCGATCGCACGCACCGCGATCGCGAGCGCGGTATCGGTGCTGGTGATGGGGATGGTGGCGCAGGCGCAGGCCCAGGAGCAGGACGCTAGTGTCGGCGAGGCGCAGACGGTGATCGTGACCGGCGTGCGCGCCGCGCTCGAGCAGTCGCTGCGCCAGAAGCGCAACGCCGATTCGGTGGTCGAGGTGGTGACGGCCGAGGACATCGGCAAGATGCCCGACAAGAACGTGGCCGATGCGATCCAGCGCCTGCCCGGCGTGAATACCCAGTCCTCGGCCGGCGGCGAGGGCGGCTTCGGCGAGAACGACCGCGTCAGCCTGCGCGGCACCAGCCCCAGCCTGCAGCAGACCCTGTTCAACGGCCATGCGATCAGCACCGGCGACTGGTTCGTGCTGAACCAGATCGGCGGCAACGTCGGCCGCTCCAGCAGCTTCTCGCTGCTGCCCTCGGAACTGGTCGGCTCCATCGTCGTGCAGAAGAGCGCGACCGCCGACCTGGTCGAAGGCGGCGTCTCCGGCGCCATCAACGTGATCACCCGCCGTCCGCTCGACTTCCGCCAGCCGCTGACCGTCGAAGCCTCGATCCAGGCCAACTACAACGACCTGTCGAAGAAGACCGAACCGCAGGTTTCGGGCCTGGTGAGCTGGAAGAATCCGGCGAATAACTTCGGCGTGCTGCTGCAGGGCTTTTCGGAGAAGCAGAGCGTGCGCCGCGACGGCCAGGAAGTGCTGGGCTACACGCCGATCAGCGCGACCAGCGCCGCCGCCGTCGCCAATCCGGCGCTGGCCGGCATAGCGGTGCCGACCTTCATCGGCGCCGCCCTGTTCGAACAGAAGAAGAAGCGCGAAGGCGGCGCCTTCGACATCGAGGCCAAGCCCTCGCGCGACTTCGGCATCGACCTGAACGGCTTCTATTCGAAGCTGCAGGCGCCGCACCAGAACACCAACTGGCTGGCCGCGCCGGCGAACTCGATCAACAGCAGCGGCCTGATTCCGCAGAACCCGGTGATCCGCAATAACACCCTGGTCGGCGCCGCTTTTGTGAGCAATTCGGGCGAGGTCGACAACATCTACCGCCCGAACGCCGGCGGCGAATCCTGGTACCTCGACCTGAACGGCCGCTGGCGCCCGAGCGACAAGCTGAGTTTCACGGGCCGCATCGGCAAGACCCACGGCATCGGCTACGACCGCGACGACGTCTACTACCAGAACAACGTCGACGGCGGCATGGTCTATGCCCTCAACGGCCTGACCCCGGCCACCGTCAGCTACCCGGGCGGGAATACCGCGAAGCCCGGCTCGACCGCCTGGGCCGGCGGCGGCGAGGCCCAGTCGGTGGACCAGGAAAAGTATGCGCAGATCGACGGCGAACTGCGCGTGCGCGACAATGCGTGGGTGAACGCGGTGCGCTTCGGCGCCCGCTTCACGGACCACAACCGCACCGCCGAGCACCCGCTCGAGACCCGTCCGGGGCCGAACGGCTTCAGCAATCCGGGTCCGGTCTGGAACGGCAGCATGTACCCGTCCGACTTCGGCAAGGACCTGGGCGGCACGGTCTTCAACGGCTACTTCAAGTACGACGGTCCGGCCCTCGGCGCCTGGGGTGCGGTGCCGGGCAACCGCCTGCTGGACTACACCCTGCGCCACAACTGGCTGGACGAATTCCGCGTCGCCGAGAAGACCGCGGCCCTGTACGGCATGGCCGAATTCGGCGGCGACGGCTGGAGCGGCAATGCCGGCCTGCGCGCGGTCGAGACCCGCCAGACCACGGTCGTGAACCTGCCGGGCGGTACGGCGCCGATCACCGGCTCGGCCTTCGGTCCCTATACCCCGACCACCTTCAAGCGCACCTACCGCGACTACCTGCCGAGCGTGAACCTGAAGTTCGACGTGCGCCCCGACCTGGTGGTGCGCGGCGCGATCGCCAAGACCGTGGCCCGGCCGGACTACAGCGCGCTGGGCGGCTCGGTGTCGCTGAACGACGACGCCCTGTCCGGCAGCGGCGGCAACGTCAACCTCGACCCGGTGCGCTCGACCAACTTCGACCTCTCGGCCGAATGGTATTTCGCACCGAAGGCGATGCTGTCGGCCGGCCTGTTCTACATGGACTTCGGCTCCATCGTGGCCCAGGGCACCAGCACCGGCAGCTACTACAACAACAAGCGCGGCGTGTTCACCGATTACCAGATCACCTCGCCGTACAACACCGGTGCCAAGAACAAGGGCGTGGAGCTGAGCTGGCAGCAGCCGCTGATGAACAACTTCGGCTTCCTGGCCAACTACACGTACGCGGACGGCGAACTGGATGACGGCGGCGAGATGCTGAACTCCTCGAAGAACACCTGGAACCTGACCGGTTTCTACGAGAACGAGCGTTTCAGCGCGCGCCTGGCCTACAGCTACCGCTCGGCGTACAAGGCGGGCGTGGACCGCGGCGCCAGCCAGCACGTCGACAGCATGCCCTCGCTGGCGGCATCCGTGAACGTCAAGCTGACCGAGCACCTGACCTTGACCTTCGACGCGCTGAACCTCACCAACGAGACCATCAAGATGTATGCGGAGAACAAGGACCGCCCGCGCGCCTTCTACTCGAATGGCCGCACCTTCTATCTCGGCCTGCGCGGCAAGCTGTAATCACATGGCAGTCGTGGGGATCAGCTGGGAATGCCTGTCCAACCTGGTGGGAGATGAAGCCTTCTCCGCCAGGCTGGTACTGCGCAACACATCGCATGCGCCGATCGCGGCGGGATGGTCGGTGTACTTCAACACCTGCCGCCGCGTGCTGGCGAACACGGTCGATGCGGGCTACCGCATCGACCACCTGAACGGCGACCTGTTCCGCCTGCGCTCGACGAGCGAGTCGGACTGGCTGCCCGGCCAGGCGCTGGAAATCGGCTACGTGGCCCAGTTCTGGGCCATCAGCGTGACCGACGCGCCGCTCGGCTTTTACCTGATCGAGGCCGACGGCCGTGTCAGCGACCTGGGCGATCCCGAGATCCTGCCCTTTGCGCGATCCGGGCAGCTGCACCGCAACGCGCGCGACCTGCTGCCGCCCGCCGACGCGGCCTGGCGCTACCGCGACAACGCCGAGCTGTACCTGCTGCCGCGCGAGGCGGTCGGCCGCATCACGCCGAAGCCGCTGCGCGCGCGCTTCAATGGCGGATGCTGCACGCTCGCCGCCGGCTCCGCGCTCGCCGCGGCCGAAGGCCTGGCCGGCGAGGAAGCCTTCCTGCGCGGGCTGCTGGCCGGCCTGCCGCCGGGCGCGGGCGCGCGCATCGAGCTGGCCGTCGCCGAGGTCGATGCGCCGGGGCCGGAAGCCTATCTGCTCGAAATCGGCGCCGGCTCCGTGCTGGTGCGCGGGGCCAGCGCCCACGGCGTGTTCAACGGCATCCAGACCCTGGCCCAGCTGCTCGAAGCCGACGGCGCGCTGCCCTGCGGACGGGTGCTGGACGCGCCGCGCTTCGGCTACCGCGGCATGATGCTGGACGTGGCGCGCCACTTCTCGTCCAGGGAAACGGTGCTGCGCCTGCTCGACTGCATGGCCTGCTACAAGCTGAACAAGCTGCACCTGCACCTGACCGACGACGAAGGCTGGCGCCTGCAGATCGATGCGCTGCCCGAGCTGACCGCGCTCGGCGCGAAGCGCGGCGTCGCCGCGGATGGACAGAGTTTGCCGCCATCCTTCGGTTCCGGCGCCGACGTCGAAAGCTCGGCCGGCACCGGCTATTACGATGCCGCCGACTTCATCGCCATCCTGCGTTATGCGCAGACGCGCCACATCGAGGTGATCCCGGAGTTCAATATGCCGGGCCATGCGCGCGCCGCCGTGCTGGCGATGCGTGCGCGCCACGACCGCCTGCGCGCGTCCGGCGATATCGAGGGCGCCGAGCGCTATCTGCTGAGCGATCCGGATGACGCCTCGCGCTACGAATCGGTGCAGATGTGGCGCGACAACGTGATCTGCATCGCATTGCCCTCTGTCGACCGCTTCATCGATACCGTGGTCGCCCATGTGGCTGCGCTGTACCGCCGGGCCGGGGTGCCGCTGCGCGCCGTGCACACGGGCGGCGACGAGGTGCCGCTGGGCGCCTGGCTCGGCTCGCCCGTCTGCCAGGCCCTGATGCGCGAGCGCGGCTGGAACGATGTCGGCCAGCTGCATGCGGATTTCGTCGAACGCTGCCGCGCGATCCTGGCCCGGCACGGCCTGGCCTTCGCCGGCTGGGAAGAGACGGCGCTGAAGCACGGCGCGGCCACGGCCGGGGGCTGCGCGCCGGCCCAGCACGAGAATACCCAGGCGGTGGAGGGCGCCCCCCTGCCGCTGCCCAAGCCCGGCTTCGACGGGCCGGGCTTCCAGGTCTATGCCTGGAACAATGCCTGGGGCTCGGGCAAGGAAGACGTGGCCTACCGCCTGGCCAACGCCGGCTACGACGTGGTGCTGGCGAATGCCGCCAACCTCTACTTCGACCTGGCCTATGCGAAGGACCCGCAGGAACCGGGCTATTACTGGGCCGGCTTCGTCGAGACCCGTCATGCCTTCGTATTCTGCCCGCTGGAGATGATCGCCAGCGCCGCCAGCGATCCGATGGGGCGCGTGCTGCCGCCCGAGCGGCTGGCCGCGATGGCGCGCTTATCAAGCGAAGGGCGCTCCCGCATCATCGGGCTGCAGGGCCAGCTGTGGGGCGAGAACGCGCGTTCGCGCGCCCGCATCGAGTATTTGGCGGCGCCGCGCATGGTGGCGCTGGCGGAGCGGGCCTGGGCGCCCGATCCCGGCTGGGGCGGGATCGGCAATCCGCAGGCGCGCGCCGCCGCCATCGAGTCGGACTGGAACGAGTTCGCCAACCGCCTTGGCCAGCGCGAGCTGCCGCGCCTGGACCGTGCTCCTCTGGCCTACGGCTACCGCCTGCCGCCGCCGGGCGTGCTGTACGACGGCCGGACCATCCGCGCGAATGTCGCCCTGCCGGGCCTGGCCCTGCATTACACTCTGGACGGCAGCGAGCCGGACGCGGCCAGCCCGCGCTACACGGGCCCGGTGCAGCCCGGCCAACAGGACCGGGTGTTCAAGGTGAGGACCTTCGACACCCGCGGACGCGGCAGCCGCACCGTCACCATCGAACTGGAACCGGGTTAAATAATAAGGGCAAGCATGGACAAGGCAGAGCCGCATCACCTGGCGCCCGGCAAGCTGCGCAACCCGCTGGCCTGGGTACCCAGCCTTTACCTGGCCCAGGGCCTGCCTTTCTACAGCGTGGCGCTGGTGGCGGGCCTGATGTTCAAGAGCATGGGCGTGCCCAACGAGCAGATCGCGCGCTGGACCGGCGTCCTGGGCCTGGCCTGGGTATTCAAGGCCTTGTGGAGCCCCTTCCTGGAACTCTTCCGCAGCAAGAAGCGCATCGTGGTGACCCTGCAGCTCACGGGCGGGGTCGCGCTGGCGGCGCTGGCGCTGGCCCTGCAATTGCCGGCCTGGTTCGCGCTGGCGATCGCCTTGCTGGGCGTGGTGTCGCTGGCCTCCAGCACCCACGACATCGCCGCCGACGGCCTGTATATCGCCAGCCTGTCGGCAAAACAGCAGGCGGCCTACGCCGGCTGGCAGGGCGCCTTCTTCAACGGCGCCAAGTTCCTGTCGCTGGGCGGACTCGTGATCCTGGCCGGCCACCTCGAGCAGTCGGTCGGCCCGCAGGCCGCCTGGGCCATCGTGTTCGGCCTGCTGGGCGCGTTGATGGCGGGGCTCGGCCTGTATCATGCCTGGGCGCTGCCGGGGCCATCCGCGAGTACAGGCCCCGCGTCGACACAGGTGGCCAGCGTGCGCGGCACCGTCGCCGTGCTGGTCGACGTGATCCGCGCCTTCTTCGCCAAGCCCGGCATCTGGCTGGGCATCCTGTTCATCCTGCTGTTCCGCACCGCCGAAGGCCAGGTCCAGACCATCGGCCCGCTGTTCCTGCGCGACGCCCGCGACATCGGCGGCATGGGCCTGTCGACCCAGGAAGTGGGCGCGATCTACGGCACCGCCGGCACCGCCGCCTTCCTGGTCGGCAGCATCCTGGGCGGCTATTTCACCTCCTGGATCGGTCTGAAGCGCGCGATGCCCTGGCTGATCCTGGCGATGAACGTGCCCAACCTGGTGTTCTATTACCTGAGCATGACCCAACCCGAATCGCTGGGCGTCGTCACCGCCTCGCTGGCGGCCGAGATGTTCGGCTACGGCTTCGGCTTCGTCGGCATGATCCTGTTCATCATGCAGGTGATCGCGTCCGGGCCTTACCAGACTGCCCACTACGCGCTGGGCTCGGGCTTCATGCAGCTGGGCTTCGTGCTGTCCAAGGTGGTCAGCGGCGACATCCAGCAGGCCCTGGGCTACCGGCACTTCTTCCTATGGGTTGTGATTTCGGCAATTCCGGTGCTGGTGCTGACCCGGTTTGTGCGGCTGGAACCGGAAAATCCATAACCAGGACTTGAAATACTCTCCTTATACTCCACATGGAGTATAAGGAGAGTATATCCATGAAACTTGTTGAATCAAAAATCAAATTTCCCGACACCGACAAGGTGACGATCAACCTCGGCCTGGTCGACCTGGCACAGATGGACCTGCTGGTCGAAGAGGGCTTCTATACCAACCGCACCGATTTCGTGCGCATGGCGATCCGCAAGCAGCTCGAGCTGCATGGCGAGGCGATCCGCCAGACCGTCACGCGAAAGCGCTATGTGATGGGCATGCAGCGCTATTCGAAGGCCGAGCTGGAAAAGACCTTGGCCAGCGGCGAACGGCTCGAGATCCACGTGCTCGGCCTCGCTTCCATCGACGACGACGTCACCCCCGAGCTCGCACGCGAAGCCATCGCTTCCATCCATGTGCTGGGCGCCTTTCTCGCTTCCAGCGCCGTCAAGGCGGCGCTGGCGGACCGCATCGAATCCTGAGGAATCACCATGAAACCCTATGAAAAATTTGTCGACAATATCCTGGGCGCGATGCGTTCCAGCCAGGGCAAGGACCCTGCCGCCGCCACCGCGATCATCCAGGAGGCGCTCAAGGCGGCCGGCCTGATGGGCGCGGTGCCGTCGGCCGCACAGGCGCCGCAGCAGGGCGCGCCCTTCGTCGACCTGAACCCGCCGCCGGCGTGGGCGCCACATGCGCGCCAGGGCAAGGCGGCGCCGGATGCCCGGGTTGACCCCGGCGCCGGGGCGATGCCGGACTGGGTCGCGCGCTTCACCTCGAACCTGCCCGGACAGGGCGTTGCCGGCCGCGGCAAGGTTCTCGGTCCGGAGACGCTCGGCCCCGGCCAGTTCCTGGAAGGCAGCTTCGGCAACGAGGCCGGCACGCGCAATTACCGGCTGTACGTGCCGGCACGGCCGGTATCCGGTCCGCGTCCGCTGGTCGTGATGCTGCACGGCTGCAAGCAGAATCCGCAAGACTTTGCCGCCGGCACCACCATGAACCTGCTGGCCGAAGAATACGGCTGCCTGGTGCTGTATCCGGAACAGGCGGCCGGCGCGAATCACTCGCAGTGCTGGAACTGGTTCGAAGGCGCCCACCAGGGCCGCGATGGCGGAGAGCCTTCGCTCATCGCCGGCATGACGCGGCAGGTGATGCGCGAGCACGATGCCGATGCCGGCCGGGTCTACGTGGCGGGCCTGTCGGCCGGCGGCGCGATGGCGGCGGTGATGGCGGCCGGCTATCCCGAGCTGTACGCCGCGGTCGGCGTGCATTCCGGCCTGCCGGTCGGCAGCGCGCATGACCTGATGTCGGCGCTGAACGCGATGAAGGGCGCGGGCAAGAAGAAGCGCAAGGCCGCGGCCGGCGCCAGGACGGTGCCGGCGATCGTCTTCCACGGTGACCGCGATGCCGTCGTCCATCCGTCGAATGGCGAAGCGGTCTACCGGCAGTTCACGCACGGCGCCGGCGTCGCGGAAACCGAGGAGCGCGGCCAGGACTACACCAGGGCCGTGGCGCGCGATACCGCCGGCCGGCCGGTGGCGGAGCACTGGACCTTGCACGGCGCCGCCCACGCCTGGTCCGGCGGCAGCACGGCCGGTTCTTACGCCGTCGACTCCGGTCCGAATGCCTCTGCCGAAATGCTGCGGTTTTTTCTTGCGCAGTGATTTGCTATGCTTGCGTCTTCACACATACTTTGAAGGCAGCACATCATGGTTTCCCTGCAAGAGCAGCTGCTCAAGGCCGGCCTGGTCGACAAGAAGAAGGTCAAGCTGGCCAACCAGGAAAAGAGCAAGCAGCACAAGATCGAACTGCGCACCGGCGACAAGCAGCAGAACGAGTCGCGCGAGGCCGCGCTCGAAGCCCAGCGCAAGCAGGCCGAGCGAGCGCGCGAGCTGAACGCCCAGCGTGACGCAGCCGCCGCGCAGAAGGCGGTCGAAGCCCAGATCGCGCAGATGGTGAAGACCAACCGCCAGCCCAAGGGCAATGGCGACATCGCCTATAACTTCACGATCGGGACGAAGATCGAGCGCATCCACGTCTCGGAAAAGGTGCGCGACCACCTGGTGGCGGGCCGCCTGGCCATCGTCGGCCATGGCGGCGGCTTCGAGCTGGTGCCGCGCGTGATCGCCGACAAGATCGCCGAGCGCGCGCCCGAGATCGTGGTGCGGGTTGCCAAGGCCGCGCCGCAGGCGGTCGAGGAAGACGATCCGTATGCGGACTTCAAGATCCCGGACGACTTCACCTGGTAAGGCGGGGGCGGACGGCTAGCGCTTCTTGACCGGCAGCGCCAGCCAGCCGCGCCAGCGTTCCTCGGCGTCGCGTTCCACCATCTGGATGTGGGGCCGGGTGCTGTCCAGCCGCCACAGCGACTGTTTATCGAGCCAGTCCTCGTACATGAAGCGGAAGCGCGGCCACTCGTCGTGGAAGTCGAGGCAGGCGTAGCTGCCGGCCGGCAGGATGCGCATGCCCATGGCCGGGTCGAGGCCGGCGTCGTCGGCGCAGCCGAAGTCGTAGCAGTATTCGCTTTCTCCGGTGAAGCCGGGATCCTCGTCGAACACCCCGTACCAGGGCCGTCCCGCGCCCTGGCAGGACGCGATCACGGCATTGCAGGCAATCGACAGGGCGGCGCCGGACTGGCCGAAGAAGCGCTGGTAGCGCAAGGTCACCGCCGGCAGCATGCGCACCGCGATGCGCGCGGCGATGGTGCCCGGCGTCGGCGGGCAGTAGGGCGCCAGCAGTACTTCCAGCTTGTCCGGTTCGGCCACGAAGAAACTGACGTCGCTCTCGCGCCCGACCTGCTGGTCCATGTACGCGCGCCAGCCGCCTTCGCGCCAGGCCTTGGCCGACATCGAGAACTGCTGCCYGAAGGCCTTGGCGAAGGCCGCGTTGGACGGAAAGCCGCAATCCTGGGCGATGCGCACGATCGCCACGTCCGGCTCGTGGCGCAGCAGGTGGGCGGCGCGGCGCAGGCGGCGCTTCCTCTGGTATTCGCAGGCCGAGAAGCCGGTCAGCTCGCGGAAGATGCGGTCGAAGTGGAAGGACGAATAGCTTGCCGAGGCCGCCAGGCTTTTCAGCGCGAGCGGGTCCCCGACCGAATCCAGCATCAGGTCCATCACTTCATACAGGCGCGACACGCGCGAGGGCGGCTTCATGCGAAGGTTGTTTGCGAAATAATTACAAATATGAAATAAGACTATTCCGTAAATAACCCCTGTTTGGCAAGCATTTGCGTGGTATGCATGCCCCAAGTGTTGTCAACGTGTCTGCCTGGTCTCCTCCAGCTTGTTCACATCGAAGCCCTGGCGCTCGAGCCGGTCCAGCAGGGCGGCCATGGCCTGGCGCGGCACCGTGGGCGTGCGCGACAGGATCCACAGGTATTCGCGCTTCGGTTCGCTGACCGCCGCCAGCTGGTAATCGGGATCGAGGTCGATCACCCAGTAATCGCCCCAGACCATCGGCAGGAAGGACAGCCAGCCCGGCGCGAAGCGCACCTGCAGCTTCGGCGAATCGGCGGGACCGACCTGGCGCGCGCTGCCGACCGCCTCCTCGAAGCGGCCATCGGCGCGGCGGCAGCGGTTGATCACCTGGATGCCGCCGTCGCGCTCGAGGCTGTAGTGGGCGGTGGTGAAGCCCTCGCACTGCTTCTGGAAGCGGTTCGGGTATTTGGCGATCTCGTACCAGGCGCCGAGGTAGCGCGGCACATCCAGCGAAGGGATGGGTTCGAGGTTGGCCCCTTCGTGGCGCTCGCGCGCGGCTGCCAGCACGGTCATGGTGGCGCCGAGCAGGCCGAGGGCGATCAGGGCGAGGCGGGAAACGGGTAAGGGCATGGCATGCGTCCGTGGTCGGTAACGCCGCCAGCTTAGCAGTTGCGGGCCGATGCCGTCGCCAGCCGCGGCCCGGGGGCTTACTTGTGGCGACGTTCGACCGCGGCGGCACCGGTGGCCAGCGCCAGGATCAGCACCACTAGGGCCATCAGGCCGATCACGCTGGCCAGGTGCAGCACGGTGGCGGCCGGGCCGGTGGGCGGCGCGCCAATCGCGCCGGAGCGGTCGAGCATGAACAGGCCGACCAGGACCACGCTTACCAACGCGCTCCACAGCAGCGCCGGACGCAGACCGCCGAGCAGCATCGCCACCGCCGGGCACAGCACGAACCAGGGCGTGGTCGGGGCGGCCAGGCCGCCCAGGTAGACCGCCATCCAGACCTTCAGCAGGAACAGGGCGCCTACGAACAGGTCGCGCGCGGCGGCGATCGGCAGGCCGGCGGCCAGCGTGAAGGGCGTCACCATCATGACCACGCCGGCGGTCAGCACCACCATGCCGACGGCGTCGAAGCCGAGCAGGTGGTACATGGTCGTCAGCAGCGGAACGCTGACCGCGGTGACGGCCGCCAGCACCGTCAGGTTGCGCGCGGCCTGCCACTGACTGGTGTCGGCGCGCAGGGACGCCGGGAGGATGTTGTCCAACAGCTTGATCATGTTATGGGGAGGGTGGGTGATCATTCTGTTCTCCGTTGGCGTTCCAGGAAGCCTGCGAGTTCGTTGACGCTCTGGTAGTCGAACAGCAGCTCGGGCACGATGGGCATGCCGAGGCGCTGCTCGAGTTCGACCGCGATCGAGGCGGTGGCCAGAGAATCCATGCCCAGTGCCGCGAACGGGGTGTCGAGGTCGATGCGGTCGAGAGTCTGGCGGCTCTCGGTGCGCAACCAGGCCAGCACGCAATCGTGGACCACGGCGTGGATGCCGCTGCCGCCTGCTTCAGCGGCGGGCGCCTGCGCTTCGGCGGGCGCCTGTACCGGCGCGGCCTGCGGGATCGACGCTGGTCTCGCGCCGGCGCGCAGCAGCAGGGCGTCTGGCTGCTGGTCTTCGCCGGCCAGCTGCTGGTCGACGTCGCCGATATCCTGGGCGTAGCCGGCCACCAGGGCCAGCAGGTCGCCGGAAGAACTGTAGGGGCGCTGGCCGGCCAGTTCCGCCAGCAGCGCCTGTAACTGATGATTGAAGCGGCGCCGCGCCCACACCACGGCATTGCTGGCCGCCTGCGCGTCGCCGCTCTGCGACTGCTGGCGGCGCTCGGCCGCGCCCAGCAGGAAGGCACTGGCCGACAGTTCGCCGAGCTTGTAGTCGGTCCACTGGCGCGCCGCGATCTTCGAACCGAACAGGCGCTGCGCGCCCTCGGCCAGCGTGGCTACGCGGGCCATGGCGGCATCCAGTTCGGTGCACAAGGCGGATCTGCCGAGGGCGTCGGCCAGGAAGGCGCGCCAAGCGCCGCCCGGCTTGGCTAGCGCCACGCCGAGGTGGGCGTACAGGGTTTCGGTTGGGCCTTCGAGGATGCGCAGCACGCGCGCGTCGCGGAGGATCTGCGGGGCGCCGTTGGATTCGATGTAGCCGCGCCCGCCCAACATCTGGACCAGCAGGTCGGCCGCTTCGCCCAGCGCTTCGGTGGCGGCGGCTTTACAGGCGATATAGGCTTCGGCGCCGGGCGCGCGGCCGGCGTCGACCTCCCCCGCGATCGCATACACCAGCGCTTCGCTGGCCTGGATCGCGGCGGTCAGTTCCTGCAGGCGCACCACGCTGACGGCATTCTCGGCCAACGGGCCGGTGGCGACCGTGCGGCGCGAGGCATAGCGCGCGATCAGCTGGGCGCAGCGCTTCATGGCGCCGACGCAGATCGCGCCGATGCCCAGCCGCGAGAACAGCATCGCGTCGTGGGCCGCGTCCATGCCTTCGCCCGGCGCCAGCAGCACCGCGTCGTCGGGCACGAAGGCATTGTCGAGGAAGAGGGTGTTCTGGACCATGCCGCGCATGCCCATGGTCAGCGATTCGGGGCCTTGCACCAGGCCGTCGTTGTCGGCATCCACCAGCAGCGAGATCATGCCCAGCGGCGTGCCGTCGGCGCTGCTGGCCTTGGCGAACACGGTGGTCAGGCCGGCCCAAGAGGCCAGGCCGATCCATTGTTTTTCCGCGTTGACGCGCCAGCCGCCCGGCACCTTGACGGCGCTGGCGCGCAGGGCCATCGGGTTCGAGCCGGCCGCCGGCTCCGTCAGCGCAAAGGCCGCCAGCTGGCGCCCGGTGGCGAGCTGCGGCAGCAGGCGTTCGCGCTGAGCTTCGCTGCCGAAGCGCAGCAGCGGGCGCAGGCCGAGGCCGTTGTGCACGCCGACCATGGTGGCGACCGTCATGTCGACCGCCGCCAACTGCTCCAGCACGCGCATCAGGTCGACGGTGGCCAGGTCCTTGCCGCCGGCGCTGCGCGGCGCCTGCAGGCCGAAGAAGCCGGCATTGCCGAGGTCCAGTACGACATAGGGCGGAATTGTGCGGCGTTCGTCGATCACGCGCGAATTCAGGCGTCGCTGCGCATAGCGGCGCAGCCAGCCTATCATCTGGTCGGCGGTGCTGCGCGACAGGGAGCGCGCGGCGTCGGCGCCGGCCGGCGCCGGCGCTTGCACCGTCGCCGTCATGGCTGCCACGGCGGCCTGCGGCGCGGCCGGCGCYGGCGCAGGCATGGCACCGCGAGGCGTACGCCGGTCGAAGATACTGCCCGGCATGACGTAGACCAGCTCGAGCTGGCCGTGCAGAGCCAGTTCCTTGCAGCGCGAACGCTGCACCTTGCCGCTGGTGGTGCGAGGGAAGGTGCCCGGCTTGACGAACACGATCGAGGACACCGACACGTCGAACTGCTGGGCGATGACCTTGACGATGTTCTGCGCCATCGCTTCGATGCGCGCCAGGTAGTCGTCCTTGGCCTTCTGCTGCTCGCCGCTCTGGGCCAGTTCTTTCTCCAACTGCTGCGCCGCGCGCACCAGGCCGCGGTTGGCTTCGGCGACGATCGCCAGCCTTTCCTGGCCGCCGATCTCCACCGAGAAGGCCGCGCACATGTTCGGCTCGATAAAGTCGATCGTGTGTTCGATCACTTCCTCGATATCCTGCGGGTAGACGTTGCGGCCGTTGATGATGATGAGATCTTTCAGGCGGCCGGTGATGAACAGCTCGCCGTCGCGCATGAAGGCCAGGTCGCCTGTGCGCAGGAAAGGACCCTCGCCGGTCTTCGACAGGCGCGCGCCGAAGGTGGCTTCGCTTTCCGCCGGGCGGTTCCAGTAGCCGTGCGCCACGCTGGGGCCGCTGACCCAGACCTCGCCTACGCGATGGCTCGACACCGGCAGGCAGGTCTCGGGATCGACCACCAGCACCTTGCTGCCGGTGCCGACGCGGCCGGAGCTGACGATCTCGCGCGCGTCCGGATCGCCGGGCGCCGCATCGCGGATCTGGTTCCCTTCCAGCAGGGACTTGCTGACGGTGCGTACCAGCGGGCCGCGGCCGCGCGGGCCGCCGGTCACGAACAGCGTGGTCTCGGCCATGCCGTAGCAGGGGAACAGCGCGCTTTCACGCATGCCGGCGCTGGCGAAGGCCTCGGTAAAGGCGCGCAGCGTGCTCGCGCGCACCGGCTCCGAGCCGTTGTAGGCGACTTCGAGGCTGGACAGGTCCAGCTGCGCCTTCTGCTGGTCCTTGACCTTGCTGGCGCAATAGTCCCAGCCGAAATTGGGCGCGCCGGCGCAGGTGCCGCGGTAGCGCGTGATCGCGTCCAGCCAGATCATCGGGTTCTTCAGGAAGGCGGCCGGCGCCATCAGCACGCAATGGAAGCCCACGTACATCGGCGAGACCACGCTGCCGATCAGGCCCATGTCGTGGAACAGCGGCAGCCAGCTCACCATCACGGTGTCGGGGTGGAAGCCGAAGCCTTCGCGGATCGACTCGACGTTCGCGGCGATGTTACCGTGGGTGATGCGCACGCCCTTGGGCAGCGAGGTCGAACCCGAGGTGTACTGCAGGAAGGCGACCATGTCCGCCGAAACGGCCGGCAGCGCGGAAGGGCCTCCGCCAACGCGGACCTCGCTCTCCTGCAGCAGGTCGGTGCACATGCATTCGCGGTTCGAGGCATCGACCAGCGACAGGCTGGCCTTGATCGCCGGTTCGACGTCGCTGCGGGTCAGGATCAGGGCCGGGTCGGCGTCGTCCAGCAGGGCCTTCAGGCGGCGCGAGGCGCGGCTCTTGTGCGGGATGGTGGCCGGCACCGCGATGATCCCGGCCAGCAGGCAGGCAAAGTAGACGGTGATGAATTCGAGGCCGGCGGGGTAGAGCAGCAGCGCGCGGGCGCCCGGCGCCGCATGCTTCGCCAGCGCGGCGGCCAGCGCGGTGGCGCGGCGTTCGAGCTGGCCATAGGTCAGCTCGTCGATCTTGCCGTCGTCACGCAGGAAGGTGTAGGCCAGGCGGTCGGGCGTCTGCCGGGCGTGCTGGCGCAGCCGCTCGTGCAGCAGGACGCATTCATTGTTGATCGTGTCGATATCTTCCCGCATTTGTCCCAAGCTGGCTCCTGATTACTGCCGGCGGCGTGCTTCTCCGGCCGCGATGGCGTCGCGCGCCCGGGCCACTGTTTGGCCGATGATCGGTGCAGCGCGTTTGATTTGCTGCATATTATGGTTGGACATCAGCTGCAGGCGCAAGCGCGAAGCGCCGACCGGCACCCCGGGGAACTCGACCTGGTTCACGAACACCGACTGTTCAAACAAGAGTTTGCCGGTCAGGCGCGAGACTTTTTCGCTGCCGATCAGCACCGGCACGATGGCAGAGGGAATGCCCATGCAGTGCAGGCCTTCGCCCACCAGCTGGGCGCGCAGGCCGTCCACGTTGCGCATCAGGTCCGCGCGCAGCGAGTCGCCTTCGTCCGAACGGATGATCTGGATGCACTCCAGGATGACGGCCGACTGCATCGGCGACAGTGCGTTCGAGAACATGTGCGGCCCGGCGTACAGCTGCAGGTGGCGCTTGACGGAACGGGACGCGGTGGCGACGAAGCCGCCGTTCGAGGCGAAGGATTTCGAGAATGCGCCCATCACCAGGTCGATCCGCCCCAGCATACCCTGCTGGGCGATGCAGCCGCCGCCGCCCGGACCCATGGCGCCGAGGTCGTGGGCCACGTCCACCAGCAGGGTGGCGCCGAATTCGTGGCACAGCGCTTGCAGCGCGGCCAGGTCGGGCGTGTCCGAGTCCATGCTGAACAGGCCTTCGGTGACGACTAGGATGCCGTGCGCGGAGTCGCGCGCGCGGATCGCGCCCAGCAGTTCGCGTACATGACCGACGTCGAGGTGGCGGTTGATGCTGACGTTCGGTGTGGCCGCGCTGGCGCCCTGGCGCAGCGAGGCGTGGGCGAACTGGTCGATGACGATGTGGTCCTGGGCTTGCACCAGTGCGGTGATGGCGCCGAAGGCCGCGCCCCAGCCGGTCGGGAACAGGGCCACGTGCTCGGTCGCGACCAGGCCGGCGATGGCTTCTTCGAGCGCCAGCGAGGTGCGGGTATTGCCGAGCAAGACAGCCGAGCCGGCGCTGTGCGGGCCGGCATCGCGCAGCGCGCGCGCGGCGGCGTCGGCTACCTGCGGGTGCGAGGCCAGCGACAGATAGTCCTGGGACGCGAAATTGATGCCGCGTGCGCCATTGCCGCTCTCGTCGCGGATGCTGGCGATCGGGTGCGGGGCACCGTCGAGCGAACGGGCGTACTGCCACAGGCCGTCGGCGCTGCGGGCATTGTGCCAGGCCTCGACCGGCTCGGTGCGGCGCAGCAGGTCGGCGCCGCGCGGCTGCGCGAACTGGGCCGCGGTACCGCCGAGCGAACCGTTTTCCAGCATGGCGTCGACCTGGCGCGCGAGTTCGCGCTCGGCCGCCAGTTGCGGATCGTCGCCCGTGTCAATCGCTTCGTGGTGCTGCATCGATGGAGTAGACATGCATATTTCCTGTTAGGCGACCTGCAGGACGGAGCCCTGTTCGGTCGCGGCTTGCTGGCGCAGCAGTTCGGCCACTTTGTCGGCCGCCAGCGGACGGTGGTAGTAATAGCCCTGGGCGAAGTCGCAGCCCATGGCCGCCAGGTCGGCCAGCTGCTCTTCGGTTTCGACTGCTTCCGCGATCACCGCCAGCTGCAGGCGGTGCGCCATGTGGATGATGGACTCGGCCAGCGCATAGCCGCGCGCACCGGCTTCTCCCTGGCCGAGGCGGGTGACGAAACTGCGGTCCATCTTCAGGATATCAGCCGGGAGTTCGGTCAGGTAGCCCAGGCTCGAATAGCCGGTGCCGAAATCGTCGATCGATACCTGGACCCCGGCCTGGCGCAGGGTCTGCAGGCCTTGGCGGTTCATCTCCATATTATCGATCAGGATGCCCTCGGTGATTTCGAGATCCAGGCAGGCCGGCGCGATGCCGGTCTCGGCGATGATCTCGAGCACGCGGCCAACCAGTTCCGGATGCTTGAGCTGGCGCGCCGACAGGTTGACCGCCGTCTTCAACGCCGGCAGGCCGGCGTCGCGCCAGGCGCGGTTCTGGGCGCAGGCGCTGCGCAGCACCCATTCGCCGATCGGGACGATCAGGCCGGTCTCTTCGGCCAGGGTGATGAAACGGCCCGGCTCGATGCGACCGTACTGCGGATGGTTCCATCGGATCAGCGCCTCGACGCCGACGATGCGGCGGCTGGCGATGTCGACCTGGGGCTGGTATTCCAGCAGCAGCTGGTCCTGGGCCAGTGCCTCGCGCAGGTGGTTCTTGAGGATCAGGCGCTCGCTCGGCGGCAGCGGCGCGTCCGAGGAGTAGACCTGCACGCTGTTCTCGCCCCACATCTTGGCGCGGGTCATCGCGGTGTCGGCGCGCTTGAGCAGGGTGTCGATGTCGCAGCCCGGCGCCGGGAAGGTGGCGATGCCGACGCTCAGGCTGACGAAGGATTCGCGCTCGCCGGCGCGCAGCGGCAGGGCGAAGCGGTCGAGGATTTTTTCCGCCACCTGCTGGGCATCGCCGAGCTGGGCCAGGTCTTCCAGGATCACGATGAATTCGTCGCCGCCCCAACGCACCACGGTGTCGGAATCGCGCAGGCAGTCGCGCACATTGGCCGCGATCTGGGCCAGGATGGCGTCGCCCGCTTCGTAGCCGAGGGCTTCATTGATGTCCTTGAACTTGTTCACGTTCAGCAGCATCAGGCCGACCAGGCGCTCGTTGCGGATCGAGCGCGACATCGCATGGTTCAGGCGGTCGCGCAGCACGCGCCGGCCGAGCAGGCCGGTGAGCGGATCGCACTGGCTGGTGTCGGTCAGTTCCAGCGGCAGCATCGCCGGCGCGGCATCGGCCAGGGCTTCGGCCTGTTCGCGCGACAGTTCGACGGTCTGGCCGTAATTGATGACCCGGTTGCGGCCGCTCGACTTGGCGGTGTACAGGGCCTCGTCCGCGCGGGTGACGGTCTGGCCGATCGTCTCGCCCAGGCGGAACTGGGCCACGCCGATCGACACCGAGACCTTCAGGTCGCTGGAGATGTCGCGGAACACCAGGCGCTCGATGCCCATGCGGACGCGCTCGGCAAACTGCATGGCGTCTTCCAGCGTGGTCTCGGGCAGCATCAAGAGGAATTCCTCGCCGCCGTAGCGGCCGAAGGCGTCGCTTTCGCGGATCTGCTTCTGCACCGTGACGGCAAAGCTGCGCAGCACCGCGTCGCCGGCGGCATGACCGTAGGTATCGTTGATGCGCTTGAAGAAGTCGATGTCGAGCAGGCAGACGCAGAAGGCCCGGGCGCCTTTCACCACGCGCTCGCGCTCCTGCTCGATCAGCCCGATCAGGTGGCGGCGGTTATGGCTGCCGGTCAGTTCGTCGCGGATTGCCAGCTCGTTGATGACGTTCAGCGCGTGCTCCAGCTTGATGAAGCCCTGGGTCTTGGTCAGTTCGAACAGCAGCACGAACACGACGATGACGAGGTAGAGGCCGAGGTCGCACAGCAGGTAGAGCAGGTCCATGTCCTTGACCGGATGGGGCGGCAGCGCAAGTCCCATCTGCGGCAGGATATAAATGGCGGCCACTGCGGCGCAGCTCATGCCAAGCCAGAACACTGCTGTGGCGACCCCGCCCAGGAACATCGCCACCACCGGCGCCGTGATCAGCCAGCCGGCAGTGGGCGCGTTGACGCCGCCGAGGTTGAAGGTCAGCCAGGTGAAGTTGAAGAACACCGCGCACAGGAAGACCTCGCGCGCGAGCGCGATGCTGCGGGTCGCGCGCAGCAGGAAGGGCGCGATGAACATGAAGGCGCAGCAGGCCAGGATTTCCTGGGCAGCGGTCGAGAAGCCGAGCAGGTAGTAGGCCAGCGAATAGAAGGGGCCCGAGAGCGCGGCCAGGACTACGGCGTTGACGACGTTCTGCGCCCGCGTGAGCTGGGCAGCGTTCAACTGGGCCTCGGCGGGAATAAACCAGTGGATCGCCGTCATGTAACGATCTATCAACCGGGAACCGATATTTTTCATGGAATCTCTCGGCTTTATTGCCGGTTGAGTATTGTTATACGCAGCAAAGAATCGGCTTCGAAAAATGTTTCCCAAGGGAATTTGCCGATGGTAGCATGTTCGCGAACTTGCGCTATATCAATTTGATGACTATGCGTATCGACAATGGCTCAGCTGTTGTTTGAACGCCAGAAGGAAGACGATAGCCCCAATTCTGCACCATAATGGTGCAAAAAGTCGGCGGTACTATTGAATTTGAGTCCGAGCGGCTAAGGCGGCGCGCAGGCGCTGCTTGGCCGCCATCAGGCCGGCGTCGTCACCGGTTCCAGATCGCCAGGCCGGTGGATGGGACGGAAATCGCGATCGCAAAGGCCAGTCAGAGTTGATGGCGCACGCTGGCGCCACATGAAAAAACGCCAACCTTGCCGGCTGGCGTTGTCGTGGATAGTCAGTGAAGGTTTACTGCAGTCTGTTGGCGCGCTGGGCCTGCAGTTGCTCGCGGATCTGCTCGCGCAATTGCTGCGCGTTCGAATGGGTGTAGTCCTTGTTGACCTCGAGCTTGATCAGCGGCTTGATCTGCGGGTGCAGGTAGCTGCGCAGGGCGCCGAGGAATTGCGGCGAGGCGGAAATGACCAGCTGCTGGAAACGGCCTTCCTGGTGGGCGTCCATCAGGTATTTCGAGATGTCCTTCGCGAACAGCTCGGCTTCGTGCTCCTGCGGCGTCTGGGCCGGCTGGTAAGTCTTGTTGGGTGCGCCGCTCTTGGTACTGTGGGCGAAGCCCGCCGCCTCG
Source organism: Massilia sp. 05N420 (assembly GCF_056397205.1). Taxonomy (NCBI): domain Bacteria; kingdom Pseudomonadati; phylum Pseudomonadota; class Betaproteobacteria; order Burkholderiales; family Oxalobacteraceae; genus Massilia; species Massilia sp. 05N420. The sequence continues at coordinate 75,057 of NZ_JBFTMX010000015.1, read as the reverse complement.
TTGCCGCCGATGTTGTGGCTGCTGCTGCCGGCGGCCGTGCGCCCGGCCTCGTCGGTGTTGATGTCCGAGGTGCGCAGGCGCGCGGCGGAATTGACCATGTCTTCGATTTCTTCCAGCGGTTCCGACGGATCGGCTTCCGAAAAAATCCTCGCTCGGCCCGCGTTGGCCGACACAATCCAGGTCGTCTGCATATTACCCCCTGTCAGTCTATGAAGCGTGAAGGTGAATCGGCGTTTGCATCCGGGAAAGCCCGACTTGCACGCCGATCATGGCTTGAATTCAGTATAGCCAAGGTTGCAAATGGCTGGCGTCACGTATCCGGGCGGTAAGGTACGCGGCGCGGGAGCTTGCCATGTTCAAATGGCTGTCCAGGACAAGGAGGCATCATGAGCCAGACGTTCAAGGCGGGCGACAAGGTGGAGTGGCATTCATCGCAGGGCACGGTGCGCGGCACGGTCAGGAAGAAGCTGACCGCGCCGACCGAGATCAAGGGCCACCGCGTGGCCGCCTCGGAAGAGAATCCGGAATACCTGGTCGTCAGCGACGAAACCGGGGCCGAGGCTGCGCACAAGCCGTCGGCACTCAAGAAAATCTGACCGCTCCCCCCCCGATTCGACGCCATGGCGCCGTCCGCGCCAGGCTCCCCCGCGCCGGTCCGCAATGGACCATTCCCCGCCGTTTATGAAACAAGGGTAGGCCCGCCCGGCGGGCGCCCGTGCGGATGGCGTGCGCGATGCGGGCGATGTTTACGAAAACACGGCTAAACTGCGTGCCTTTTTTTGAATCTTGTTGAGCTCCCTCCGGCAACTTTTGTATAAACGCTACAGGGCGAATTGCGATGCCCGAAGGCGTAGGGGGCTGCCAGGACCGTTTAGTAAATGTTCCCTGAGCCTGTCACCGGGTTGCAGAAAAGAAGCCCATTCATAGGGCACGATAAGGAGACTTCACATGATGTTCAGGAACGTTCTTGCATCGCGACAGGGCATGCGCCTGTGCGCGACCCCCATTGCCACGGCAGTCGCCATGGCGCTGTTGAGCATTGCCACCGCCCAGGCGCAAACCGCGCAGGCCGACACCGCGGCCGACACCCAGGCGGATTCCAAGCAGCCGGAAAAGGTGGTGGTGACAGGCTACCGCTATTCGATCCAGAAGAGCCTCGACCAGAAGCGCGAAGCGAATGCGATCGTCGACGTGGTGACCGCCGAAGATATCGGTAAATTCCCCGACAAGAACGTGGCCGACGCGCTGCAGCGCGTGCCGGGCGTGATCATCGACCGCAGCGGCGGCGAGGGCAAGAACGTCAGCGTTCGCGGCCTGTCGTCGGAGCTGACCCTCACCGAACTGAACGGCAACTACGTCGCCACCGCCGAATCGAACGGCGATCCGACCCGTTCGTTCAACTACACCCTGATGCCGTCGAACATGCTGTCCAGCGCCGAGCTGTTCAAGACGCCGGAAGCGCGCATCGACGAAGGCGGCATCGGCGGCACCGTGATCCTGCACACCCGCCGTCCGCTGGACGTGAAGTCGGGCAGCGGCTTCGTCAACGCCGAAGGCACCTGGGCCGACACGACCAAGAAGGGCGACGGCCAGTTCTCCGGCCAGTACGCCTGGCACGACGAGAGCAACCGCTTCGGCATCCTGGTCGGCTACACCCAGCAGAAGCGCACCACCCGCACCATGAGCGCCAGCACCGAAAACTGGCAGTGGTATGGCGACGACTACGATGCGCATCCGGCCACCGACGTCAACGGCAAGCCTTCGAAGCTGAGCTCCTACTGGTGGGGCCAGTCGGGCTTCCACGACCAGAACGGCAAGTACTACACCAACTTCATGATGCCGACCTCGGTCAACGAGAGCATCAAGACCGAAGACCGCGAGCGCAAGGGCGGCCAGCTGACCTTGCAGTTCAAGCCGATGCGCAACCTGAACCTGACGGCCAACTACTTCCGCTTCGACCTGTCGCAGAACTCGCAGACCAATACGCTGAAGGTCCCGGAATGGAACCTGGCCCGTTATGACGGCGACGGCAACTGGCCGGGCGGCCGCATGCTCGATGGCTTGACCTTCGACAAGAGCGGTACCATCGTCACCGGCGCGAACTACAGCGCCCATCCGGGCAAGACCTATTACTGCAGCGAAGACCAGGCCAAGGCCGCCGGCCAGAAACCGGGCGGCTGGGGTCCGGACGACTGCACCATCCCGACCCCGCAGATTACCGGCAGCTACAACCGCGAAAAAGCGCGCTCGCAGGTCTTCGACATCGGCGCCGAATGGCGCGGCGAGTCGCTGGACGCCGACTTCAAGGCCGGCCGTACCTGGGCCGGCGGCGGTCCGTCGCTGCAGTTCAGCATGCCGATCAAGCCGCGCGTGCAGAATGCGGACGGCAGCTGGACCCTCGGTAACTACGCCAGCGCCTGGAGCACGGCCGGCACGCCGACCATGACCTTCTCGCCCGAGCTGATGGCCAACCTGGCGAAGGGCATCGGCGAGATCGACCTCGGTTCGACTTCGTCCTCGTGGACCCGCAACAGCAACCAGCAGAAATACGCCCAGGCCGACTTCACCTGGCATACGGATGTCAAGTTCCTGGATTCGCTGCAGTTCGGCGCCAAGTACCGTGACGGCGGCATCCACCGCAACACCGGCAACAACTACTGGGTGTGCCCGGGCAAGGATCCGGCCAACTACGACAACCGCTACCAGGCCGGTTGCGACCCGACCGCCAACAAGTTCCAGCCGTCCTTCCTGTACGGCCAGTCCCTGGGCAATATCGCCGGCGGCATCAAGGCCAGCGCTTTCCCGGCGATCGACTACGCGAGCTACGTCAATTACCTGAACAAGACCTACGGTCAGATGCAGACGCGTAACGAAGACAACTTCGTCTACAACGTCGACGAGAAGATCTCCTCGGCCTACCTGCAGGCCAACATCAAGGCCGACCGCCTGCGCGGCAACGTGGGCGTGCGCTTCGTACGGACCAAGCAGCATGCCGACTCGACCGACCAGGTCGAGAACTACAAGGACTACTTCTTCAACGGCGCCAACGGCACGCCGGCGCCTTGCCTGGCAGGCGGCGCCCCGGCTGCCGGCGCACCGGCCGGTTCGGGCTGCGTCAGCGGCTTCACGACCCTGCCGGACAGCATCGCACGGACCCAGTCCTTCGTCGTCAGCTCGCTCGACCGCACCTACAACGACGTGCTGCCGAGCCTGAACCTGGCCTACGACATCACCGACTCCCTGCTGCTGCGTGCGGCCGCATCGAAGGTGATTGCGCGTCCGAGCTATGGCGACATCGCTTCGCCGGGCGGCCTGCAGAACTACAGCCAGGAATACGTCAACGACCGCCGCCTGATCGGTGGCGGCGGCAACCCGGGCTGGTTCGGTTCGGGCAGCAACAAGAACCTGCAGCCGTACAAGGCCACCCAGTTCGACCTGGGCCTGGAGTGGTATTACCAGCGCGGCTCGGTGCTCGGTATCGACCTGTTCCGCAAGAACGTCAGCAACTTCTCGGTACCGGTGGTGATGGACGTGAACCTGAACGTCGGCGGCCAGAACGTGACGGTGCAGAACTACTCGACCAGCGCCGGCGGCCGCAACGGCGTGTCGCAGGGCGCCGAGCTGTACGCCCAGCACACGCTGGCGTCCGGCCTGGGCTTCCAGTTCAACTACACGTACAACAAGACCAACCAGGCCGCCATTACGCTGGAAGACGGTACCGAAGTCGGCCAGTCGCCGCTGGTCGGCAGCGCGAAGAACCAGCTCAACCTGACGGTGTTCTACGAAACCGACAAGCTGCTGCTGCGCGCTTCGTACAACCGCCGCGGCGAAGTGGTGGACGGTCTGCAGAACGGCCTGAACGTGTATGAGGATCCGTACAGCCAGATCGACCTGAACGCGGCCTACAACATCACCAAGCAATTGAGCCTGACCGCTTCGGTGCTGAACCTGACCAGGCAGGAGACCCGTGCTCACCTGGGCAACGACACCAAGGACCGCTTCTACTCGAGCGGCTACGCCGGCCGTATTGCGTATATGGGCCTGAACTACAAGTTCTGAGTCCACCCCTTCCTCCCCGGCTTGGTCAGGCCGGGGAGTTTTTTTTGGAGGACGCAATGAGCACGCAGAACCGTATCACCAGCATCACCATCGTCGGTGGCGGCAGCGCGGGATGGATGGCCGCCGCGGCCCTCGCCACCTACCTCGGCAAGGGCGCCTCGATCCGCCTGATCGAGTCCGAAGAGATCGGCATCGTCGGCGTCGGCGAGGCCAGTGTTCCCCACATCCGGCTGTTCAACGGCCAATGGCTCGGCATCGACGAAGCCGAGTTCGTCAAACGCACCCAGGCCACCGTCAAGCTGGGCATTCAATTCAAGGACTGGACCCGCATCGGCGACAGCTATATCCACGGCTTCGGCGCCATCGGCCGTTCGCTGGGGCCGCTGCCCTTCCACCAGTTCTGGCTGAAGCTGCGCCAGGCCGGACGCGCCGGCCCGATCGGCGACTATTCGCCGCAGACCGTGATGGCGCCGCGCGGCAAGTTCGCGCCGGGGGACCATAAGGCGCCGCCGAATTCGCCGCTGGCCGACATCGCCTACGCCTACCATTTCGACGCCACCCTGTACGCGCGCTTCCTGCGCGAACTGGCGGAGCAGCGCGGCGCCCGGCGCATCGAAGGCAAGATCGTCAAGGTGAACCGGCGCGCCGAAGACGGCTTCGTCGAATCGGTGACGCTGGAAAGCGGGCAGGTGGTCGACGGCGAACTGTTCATCGACTGCTCGGGTTTCCGCGGCCTGCTGATCGAGCAGAGCCTCGAGAGCGGCTGGCAAGACTGGTCGCATTGGCTGCCCTGCGACCGCGCGCTGGCGGTACCCAGCGCCAGCACCGCCCCGATCACGCCCTACACCCGCTCGACCGCGCGCGCGGCCGGCTGGCAGTGGCGCATTCCGCTGCAGCACCGCACCGGCAACGGTTATGTCTATTCGAGCCGCCACATCAGCGACGACGAAGCTTGCGCGACCCTGCTGGCCAACCTGGACGGCGAGGCGCTGGCCGAGCCGCGTCCCTTGCGCTTCACGGCCGGCATCCGCAAGAAAATCTGGAACAAGAACGTGGTGGCGGTGGGCCTGGCCAGCGGCTTCCTGGAGCCCCTGGAATCGACCAGCATCTACTCGGCGCAATCGGGCATCACCCGCCTGCTGAGCTACTTCCCCACGCGTGACTTCGATCCGCAGCTGATCGAACGCTACAACCGCGAATCCGCCTTTGAGTACGAGCGGATCCGCGACTTCATCATCCTGCACTACCACGCCACCGAACGCAACGACACCCCGTTCTGGGACCGCTGCCGCACGATGGAGGTGCCGGAAACCCTGCGCGAAACGATCGAACTGTTCCGCACCGACGGGCGCTACTTCCGCAACGGCGAGGATTTCTTCGCCCTGCCGAGCTGGGTCCAGGTGATGCTGGGGCAGGGCATCGAGCCGCGCGGCTACCACCCGATGGTGGACGAGATGCCGGAAGACCGTCTGGTCGAACTCGTCGAAGGCATGCGCGGCTCGCTGGCGCGCGCGGTGGACTCGATGCCGACCCACGAGGAATGGATCGAGCGCTACTGGAAGGCGCCCGCGCGATGAGCGGCCGCCCATTCCTGCGTTCGGGCGCGCGCCTGCTGCTGGGGTTTTGCCTGGCGGTGGCGGCCGCCTCCGCGATGGCCGTCGCGCCGGAGGGCGTCCGCATCGACAAAGGCTGGAGCTTCCGTCTCCTGCCCGGCAACGCCCAGGGCGCCGCCCATGCCGAAGCCGCGCCCTGGCGCGCGGCGACGGTGCCGGGCACCGTGCATACCGACCTGTTCTCGAACAAGCTGATTGCCGACCCTTATGTCGGCGCGCCCGAGGCGAAGCTGCAGTGGATCGGCCTGGCCGACTGGGAATACCGTACCCGCTTCGACGCGCCGCGCACGGCACTGGATTCTGCGCGCAGCGACCTGGTGTTCGAAGGCCTCGATACCTATGCCGAGGTCTGGCTGAACGGCAGCAAGGTACTCGATGCCGACAACGCCTTCCGCACCTGGCGCGTGCCGGTGCAGGGCAAGTTGCGCGCGAAGGGCAATGAATTGCGCATCGTGTTCCGCTCGCCGATCGCGAAGCTGCTGCCGGGCGTGCAGGCGATGCCGCACAAGCTGCTCGRCAACTATCCTTCGCCCTACGGCGACGAGCCGAAGGACGCGATGACCGCCAACTTCGTGCGCAAGCCCGGTTACCACTATGGCTGGGACTGGGGTCCGCGCTACGTCACCGCCGGCATCTCGAAACCCGTCGTGCTGCAGAGCTGGGACACGGTGCGTATCGACGACCTGCAGTTGCGCCAGGACCGCGTCGACGAAGCGCGCGCCGACCTCGCCGCACTCGCCTCCCTCGACGTGGTGCGCGAGGGTGCCTTCATTCTCCGCCTGTGGCAGACCACGCCGGACGGCAGGCGCTCGCTGGCGGCCGAACGCCGCGCCGAACTGCATGCGGGCGCCAACCGCATCGAACTGCCGGTGCAGGTCGACCGTCCGCAGCGCTGGTTCCCGAACGGCTATGGCGCGCAGCCGCTGTACCGCTACGAGCTGGAGATCGGCAACGGCGGTAAGGGCGCGATTGCCAGGGCCGGCGCGCGCACCGGCCTGCGCAGCATCGAACTGCGCCGCGACCCCGACGACAAGGGCCGCAGCTTCTACTTCGCCGTCAACGGCATTCCCGTGTTCGCCAAGGGGGCGAACACCATCCCCTTCGACATGTTCCAGCCGCGCGTGAACAAGGCCCAGCTGCGCCGGGTGCTGCAGTCGGCGGTTGATGCCAACATGAACTTCCTGCGCAGCTGGGGCGGCGGCTATTACGAAAGCGAGGATTTCTTCGACCTGGCCGACGAGCTGGGCCTGCTGGTGTGGCAGGACTTCATGTTCGGCGGCGGCATGCCGCCGGCCTATGACGACGCCTTCCGCGCCAACGTGGTGCTGGAAGCGCGCGACCAGGTGCGGCGCCTGCGCAACCACCCGAGTCTCGCACTCTGGTGCGGCAACAATGAGGAAGAAATCGCCTGGAAATACTGGGGAGCGGGCAAGGAGCTGAAGGCCGCCGATCCGGCTTTCGCCGACAAGGTCTGGAAGGGCTATGTGCAGCTGTTCGGCACCGACCTGCGCAAGGTCGTGGCGGAAGAAGGCGGCGGCATCGCCTACTGGGCCAGCTCGCCCGGCGACGACCTGCTTGACGTCGCCAACACGCCCGCCAGCGGCGACATGCATTATTGGGAAGTCTGGGGCAACCCGGCCTACCCGCCGTCGAAGTACCTGGAGATCACGCCGCGCTTCATGTCCGAATACGGCCTGCAGGCCTGGCCGGTGCAGCGCACCATCGACGCCTTCGCCAGGCGCGAGGAGCAGGGCATCGCCACGCCGGTGATCGAGGCCCACCAGAAGTTCCTGGCCGGGAAGGGCAACGAAAGGCTGATGAAGTATGTGGACTACGAATTCGGCGAGACCAGGGATTTCGCGGCTTTCGTCTACCTGAGCCAGGCGGCGCAGGCCGAGGGCATCGAGCTGGCCGCGCTGCACCACCGCGCCAGACGCCCCTTCACCATGGGTTCCCTGTACTGGCAGCTCAACGACGTCTGGCCGGGTGCGTCCTGGTCCAGCGTGGACTGGTTCGGGCGCTGGAAGGCACTGCAATTCCATGCGCGCCGCTTCTATGCGCCGGTGGCGGTGGCCGCACTGCGTTCGCCCGGCGGCAAGACCACGGTCAGCCTGCTCAACGACCGCACGCATGCCGTGAAGGGCGAGCTGCGCCTGCGCCTGAGCACCCTCGACGGCAAGCTGCTGCGCGACGAGCGCAGGCCGGTCGAGCTGGCGCCGCTGTCGGCGGCGAAAGCCGTCGACTATACCGATGCCGAGCTGCTCGGCGGCGCCGATCCGGCATCCACCGTCGCGGTGTTCGACCTGCGCGTCGACGGCGAACCGGCGTCGCGCGGCGCCGTGTATTTCAGGGCCGCGAAGGACATGCAGTGGCCCGATCCGGGCTTGCAGGCGCAATGGCGCCGCGACGGCGACGGCTATGCCCTCGAACTGCATGCGGCGAAGTTCGCGCGCGCCGTCTGGCTCGATACCGGCGAGCTCGATGCCGAGCTGTCCGACAATGCGCTGACCCTGCTGCCGGGCGAAAGCGTGGTGCTCCATGTTGCGTCGAAAGCCGGCCTCGAATCGCTGCGCACATCCCTGCGTTTACGTTCGCTGGCCGGCATGCAGATGTTTACTAAAACGCGCTAAAAACCGCTCCGATGCGGCCGCCGTCATTGACGCGGGCGGCGGCTGCGATAAAACTAACCGAGCAGTAAGCAAGCATCGAACACGCCCGAAAAACGCACACATAAGCGTTTAATAAACAAAGACATTGGAGACTCTTCATGCACTTGATTTCCAAGGTGCGGCCATGAGCCAGGCCACCCTCCGCGACATCGCGGAGGTCACCGGCCTGTCGATCGGCACCGTGTCGCGGGCGCTGAAGAACCAGGCCGGCATGACCGAGACGACCCGCAGCAAGGTACGCGAGGCCGCCATGCGCCTGGACTACGACTTCGGCCAGCTGAAGAAAGGACGCATCCGCCGCATCGCCTTCCTGCTGCACAGCCAGCACAACACGCTGGCGTCCAGCCCCTTCTTCTCGCCGGTGCTGCAGGGCGCCGAAGAAGCCTGCCGGCGCGAGGGTGTCGCCCTGTCCTTCATCGCGGTCGACCCGGCCGAGCCGGTGCTGGCCCAGATCCGCGTGCACCAGCCGGATGCCATCGTCTGCGCCGGCTTCTTCGAGCCGGAAGTGCTGGCCGCGCTGCAGCAGGTCGGCAAGCCTATCGTGCTGGTGGACATGCACAGTCGCGGCGTAACCTCGGTCAACCCGGACAACCTGCGCGGCGGCTACCTGGCCACCCAGCACCTGCTGCGCTGCGGCCGCAAGCGCATCGCCATGCTGTCCGGTTCGCTGGCCCACTACAGCATCCAGCAGCGCAACCGCGGCTTCCGCCAGGCGCTGTTCGACGCCAGGGTCCATGCCGACCCGAGCCTCGAAGTGAGCATGCCCTTCATCGACGAAGGCGAGGAGGCGGTGGCGGAAGCCATGCGCAGCCTGCTCGAGCTGCCGAAGCCGGCCGACGCGGTCTTCTGCTACAACGACAGCACGGCGCTGGCCGCCATGAAGTTCTGCCTGAACGAGGGGATGAAGGTCCCCCACGATATCGCGATCGTCGGCTTCGACGACATCGCCGCCGCCGCCGCCGCCATTCCTCCGCTCAGCACCGTCCGGGTGGACAAGGAAGCGCTGGGGCGGGCCGGCATCGATTTACTGCTTCACCAACCAGACGACAACCCATCCCAGATAACCGTGCCCGTCGAGATGATCGTACGCGAGAGCAGTTGCGACGACTGATGCACATCCAACCATGCCTACCATGACTACTCTCCCGAATTTCCGCGACCCCGCCGTCCTGCTCGACCATGCGCAGCACACCATGCGCTTCTACCATCCGCGCGCGATCGATCCCGCCGGCGGCATGTTCCAGTATTTCAAGGACGACGGCGAGATCTACGACCCGCGCCACCGCCACCTGGTCAGCAGCACGCGCTTCGTGTTCACCTATGCGATGGCCTACCGCCACTTCCACGATCCGGCCTACCTGGAGGGCGTGCGCCACGCCGTGCGCTTCCTGCGCGAGGCCCACCGCGCGCCGGACGGCAGCGGCTACGCCTGGATGCTGGACGGCCGCGACGTCGAGGACGGCACCCAGCACGCCTACGGCGAAGCCTTCGTGCTGCTGGCCTATGCGCATGCGACGATGGCCGGCGTGGAAGAGGCGCGCGCCTGGATCGGCGAGACCTTCGAGCTGATGGAGAAGCGCTTCTGGAGCGAGGCGGACGGCCTGTACGCCGACGAAGCCAGCCAGGACTGGAGCACGCTCTCCAGCTACCGCGGACAGAACGCGAATATGCACGCCTGCGAGGCGCTGCAGGCCGCCTGGCAGGCCACCGGCGAACAGCGCTACCTGGAACGCGCCTATACCGTCGCCTACAACATCACCCAGCGCCAGGCGCAGCGCTGCGGAGGCCTGATCTGGGAGCACTACGACGCCCAGTGGCAGCCGGACTGGAAGTTCAACATCGACGACCCGGAAAACCTGTTCCGCCCCTGGGGCTACCAGCCCGGCCACTTCACGGAGTGGGCCAAGCTGCTGGTGCAGCTGGAGGCGCGCGGCAAGGGCGTGCTGGACAAGGACGTCGACTGGCTGCTGCCGACCGCGGAAAAACTGTTCACGGTGGCGGTGGAGAAGGGCTGGGACCCCGAGCACGGCGGCCTGTGCTACTCGCTGGCACCTAGCCTGACGATCTGCGACTGGCACAAGTATTTCTGGGTGCAGGCCGAGAGCGCCGCGGCGGCCGCCATGCTGGCCAAGCGCACCGGCAACGCCAGGTACTGGGACTGGTACGATCGCCTGTGGGCCTACAGCTGGACCCACATGGTCGACCATGAATACGGCGCCTGGTACCGCATCCTCGACCGCGAGAATCGCAAGCTGAGCGACGAGAAGAGCCCGGCCGGCAAGGTCGATTACCACACCATGGGCGCCTGCTACGACATCGTGGCCGTGCTGCGGGAGGCCGGCGATGCCTGATCCGATCAATACGGCGCCGCTGATGCTGTGCGCCGGCGAGGCGCTGACCGACATGATCCACAAAGGCGGCGAACAATGGGTGAGCCGCGTCGGCGGCTCCGTATGGAACGTGGCGCGCGCGCTGGCGGTGCTGGGCGAACCCACCGCCTTTGCCGGCGCAGTCAGCCGCGACCGCTTCGGCGAGGCCCTGTGGAACGCCAGCGAGGAAGTCGGCCTGAACCTGGGCCTGATGCAGCGGGTGGAGCGCTCGCCGCTGCTGGCCGTGGTGGAGCAAGGCGAGCCGCCGCGCTACTTCTTCGTCGGCGACGACAGCGCCGACCTGCACTTCGATCCCGAAGCGCTGCCCGCGGAATGGCTGGATTCGCTGCGCTGGGCCCACTTCGGCGGCATCAGCCTGGCGCGCGAACCGCTGGCCTCGAAGCTGGTCGCGCTGGCGAAAAAACTGAAGTCCCACGGCGTCAGGATCAGCTACGACCCGAATTACCGCAACGTGATGGGCAGGGAGTATGCGTGGACCCTGCAGAGCATGGCGACCCTGGCCGACGTGATCAAGGTGTCGGACGACGACCTGCGCGGCCTGCTTCCGCACTACCAACTGGACGAGGCGCTGCAGCATCTGCGCGGCTTCAATCCGGACGCGATCTGCCTGCTGACGCGCGGCGGCCAGGGCGCCAGCCTGTACCGCGGCGCGGAGCGCTGCGATGCGCGCGCGCCCAAGGTGACGGTAGTGGACACGGTCGGCGCCGGCGACGCCAGCGTGGCCGGCCTGCTGCACAGCCTGGCGGGCCATCCCGACCGTCCGTTGCAGGCTCACCTGCATGCGGCGCTGGCGGCCGGTTCCGCCGCCTGCCTGCAGTCCGGCGCCACCCCGCCGCCGCCGGCGGCCATGCAACAACTGTTCGAACAGCTCGAAGGAGAAGCACCGTGATGAGCCGTACCCGTTTTGCCCTGTTCCAGCCGGCGCTGTGCGCCGCGCTGCTGGGGGCCTTCGCGCTGCCGATGGCCGCGCAGAGCGCGTCCGCGCCGGCTTCCGTCGCCGCGGCTCAGTTAGCCGGTCCTATGCCGGTCAACACCTTCATCGGCACCCAGGACGAAGGCAATACCTTCCCCGGTGCCTCGGCGCCGTTCGGCATGATCCAGGTCAGCCCGACCGCCGACCACTACGCCGGCTACCGCTACAGCGACAAGCGGATCCGCGGCTTCGGCCATTCCTACGTGTCCGGCGCCGGCTGCTGGGAGCAGGGCGGGCAGCTGCCGGTGCTGCCGGTGACCGGCACCATCGGCCCCGGCGGCGATTTCGACACCAGCAAGCCGGGCAGCTTCGACTACAAGAAATACGGCGCCGAATACAGCCACGAGGGCGAGGTCGGCCAGGCCGGCTACTACAAGGTCCAGCTCACCAGCTACGGCGGCATCACCGCCGAGGCAACCGCGCTGACCCGCGCCGCCGCCGAGCGCTACACCTTCGCGCCCGGCGCCGCCACCGGCCACGTGCTGCTCAACCTGGGCCAGGCCAACGAACGCCACAACGTGGTCGGCAGCGAAGTGAAGGTGGTGGACGACCGCAGCGTCGAGGGCAAGATCGTCACCAACAGCTTCTGCGGCGGCGCCAAGTACACCACCTGGTTCCGCATCGTGTTCGACCGCCCGGTGATCGCCCACGGCATCTGGGACGACCGCGGCGGCTGGCCGAACGCGAACGGTCCGAGCCAGGCGGGCGAAGCCAAGCCGCATGGCGTCTGGCTGAGCTTTGACCTGAAGAACGGCCGCGCCGTCACCGCGGTCAGCGCGATTTCCCACGTCGACGCCGAGGGTGCGCGCAGCAACCTGCGGGCCGAGGGCATGGCCGCCGGCAAGCCGATGAGCTTCGATGCGATGAAGGACAAGGCGCAGGCGGCCTGGCAGCGCGAACTGGCCAGCGTGCGCATCGAGGGCGGCAGCAACGACGACCGCACCGTGTTCTACACCGCGCTCTACCACGCTCTGCTGCAGCCGATGACCGGCAACGATGCCGACGGCCGCTACCGCGGCTACGACGACAACGTCCACACGGCCAGGGACTGGACCTACTACGAGTACTTCTCGCTGTGGGACACCTACCGCGCCCAGAACCAGTTGCTGGCCATGCTGCGCCCGCAGCGCGCGCGCGACATCGCGAATTCCGTGCTGAAGATCCGCGAGCAGGGCGGCTGGCTGCCGCGCTGGGGCTATGCCAACTTCGAGACCAATGTGATGACCGGCGACCCGGTCACGCCCTTCCTGGTCGACCTGTGGCGCTACGGCGCGCTGAAGGGCCGCGAACGCCAAGCCTATGAGGCGCTGCGCCAGAATGCCTTCGGCGTCCCGCCGTTCAATATCCGCCCGCAGGGCCGCTCGGGCAACCCCAGCTACCTGCGCCAGGGCTTCGTGCAGTACGACCGCACCTTCATGGCCAAGGGCATGGACACCGACCCGCACCACGGCGCCTCGGCGACCCTGGAGTATGCGCTGGCCGACAGCGCGCTGGCGAAGATGGCCTGGGCCATCGGCGAGGAAGACGACTCGATGACGCTGTCGCAGCGCGCCCTCAACTGGAAGAAGATCTGGGACGCGTCGGTGGTCGACGCCCCGACCGGCCAGCGCGGCTTCCCGCGCCCGCGCCTGAACGACGGCAGCTGGTTCGCCGACGTCGGCAGCGGCTTCGATCCGCGCGGCGACCACGGCTTCCACGAAGGCACGGCCTGGCAATACCAGTGGCTGGTGCGCCAGGAYATCCCGGGCTTGGCCGCGGCGATGGGCGGCAAGGCCGAAGCCCTGCGCCGGCTCGACCTGTTCTTCGACTACGACGCCGTGCTGGCCGACCCGAACGCCGTGCGCAAGTCCTGGGTCGTGGGACCGTACAGCTACTACAGCCAGTTCCGCTACAACCCGAACAACGAGCCCGACCTGCACGCCCCCTGGGTCTATACCCTGATGGGCCAGCCCTGGAAGACCACCACCGTGCTGCGCGCGGCCGAGACCCTGTTCGGCAACGGCCCCAGCGGCGTGACCGGCAACGACGACCTCGGCACCATGTCGGCCTGGTACCTGTTCAGCGCGCTGGGCATGTATCCGGACACGCCGGGCAGCGGCCGTTTCATCCTGCACGCGCCGCGCTTCGCCCGCGCCGAAGTCGACATGGGCAACGGCCATACCCTGCGCATCGAGGCGCCCGAAGCCAGGGCCGGCGAGCGCCGCTTCGTGCAGTCGGTGAACTGGGCCGGCAAGCCGCTGTCGCGGGTGTGGCTGGACTGGGAGCAGCTGCAGGCCGGCGGCACCCTCGGCTACCGCCTCGCACCGCAGCCGGACACCGCGGGCTGGGGCACGCAGGCGGACGACCTGCCGTCAGCACTATAAGCACGATAGAAAATCGATAGGAGACACCGTATGGAACATATTTCGCAGCCGGCGCTGCGGCCGCAATCGGATGCCCGCACGGGCAATACCGGGCCGCTGGTCATCATCACCATCCTGTTCTTCATGTGGGGCCTGCTGACCGCGCTGAACGACGTGCTGATCCCGCACCTGAAGGCGCTCTACACGCTGAACTACGTGCAGGCGATGCTGGTGCAGTTCTGCTTCTTCGGCGCCTACGCCATCGTCTCGCTGCCGGCCGGCATGCTGATCAAGAAGATCGGCTACCAGAACGGCGCCGTGACCGGGCTGGTGATCGCCGCCTGCGGCTGCGCGCTGTTCTATCCGGCGTCGATGAGCGGCTATGCGCTGTTCCTGCTCGGATTCTTCGTGCTGGCAGCCGGCATCACCATCCTGCAGGTGGCGGCCAACCCCTATGTGACGGTGCTGGGCGACCCGCGCACGGCCTCGAGCCGCCTGTCGCTGACCCAGGCCTTCAACTCGCTGGGCACCACCATCGCGCCCATCCTCGGCGGCATCCTGATCCTGGCCGAAGGCGCCCAGGTCAGCGAGGCGGCCAGCGTCCAGAAGCCCTACCTGACCCTGGCCGGCGCGCTGCTGCTGCTGGCGGTGCTGTTCGCTTTTGCCCGCCTGCCGAAGATCGAACACGCGGACGACGGCGTGGTGCAGCTCGACAGCACCACCAAGGCCTCGGTGCTGGCCCATCCCCACCTGCTGATGGGGGCGATCGGCATCTTCCTCTACGTCGGCGGTGAAGTCAGCATCGGCAGCTTCCTGATCAACTTCATCGGCGAGCCGCACATCGCCGCCCTCGGCCCGGCGGACGCGGCCCACTACGTCAGCTACTACTGGGGCGGTGCGATGGTCGGACGCTTCGTCGGCTTCGCGGTGATGCGCTATGTCAGCCCGGGCAAGACCCTGGCCTTCAATGCGGCCGTCTCGATCGCGCTGATCCTGGTCGCCATCTTCGGCCACGGCCAGGCCGCGATGTGGGCCATCCTCGCCGTCGGCCTGTGCAATTCGATCATGTTCCCGACCATCTTCAGCATGGCCTTGTACCGCCTCGGCAAATTCACCGGCCAGGCCTCGGGCATCCTGTGCATGGCCATCGTCGGCGGCGCCGTGGTGCCCTTCGTGCAGGGCCTGCTGGCCGACTCGATCGGCCTGCAATGGTCCTTCGTGGTGCCGGCCGCCTGCTATGCCTTCATCCTGTACTTCGGCCTGAGGTTCGCCGGCCTGTACGGCACCGGCAAGCAGCAGTGAACGGAAGTCGGCTCCTGCCGGCGCTGGCGGGAGCCGGCCTGCTGGCCCTGGCCGCCATGCCGGCCGCTGCGGCCCTGCGCCCCGCAGGCAAGGTCGTGCAGGCCCTGCCGTCCGCCGACGGCGTGGACCTGCGCCTGTCCAGCGGCGCCCGGGTCCATGTCGGCTTCGCCACGCCCGATGTGGTGCGGGTGCGGATGGCGCCTTCCGGCAGCTTTGCGCCGGACCTCTCCTATGCGATCGAGGGCGCGCCGCCCACCGCCAGGGCGACCGTGGCGAAGCGGGGCGCCGTGACCGAATTGCGCTCCGCCAGCGGCACGCGGGTGGTGATCCGCAACGCGCCCGAGCTGGCGATCTCGGTGTACGACGGCGCCGGCCGGCTGGTGCTCGCCAACGACCCGGCGCGTCCGATGTCCTTCGACAGGGAGGAGGGCGCGGTCGAAACCGCGATGCGCCGCGACGACTACGAGCTGTACTACGGCTTCGGCGAAAAGACGCTGCCGCTGTCGCGGCACCAGCAAGCCACGGTGATGTGGAACTCGGACGTCGCTCCCTATGCGGTGGGCCACGATCCGTCCTACCAGGCGATTCCCTTCTTCATCGCCCTGCATGAGGGCAGGAGCTACGGCCTGTTCTTCAATAACACCTGGCGCAGCTGGTTCGACATGGGCAAGCGCGAGCCCCACCGCTACAGCTTCGGCGCGAACGGCGGCGAGCTCGATTACTACGTCTTCACCGGCGGCGAAGAGCGCAGCCCGGCCGGCGTCCTGCGCGACTATACGGCCCTCACCGGGCGCGGCGCCCTGCCGCCGCTGTGGGCGCTGGGCTACCAGCAATCGCGCTGGTCTTATATGACTCAGGAAAAGGTGCTCGACATCGCGCAGGAGTTCCGCAAGCGCCGGATCCCGGCCGACGTGCTCTACCTCGACATCGACCACATGGACGGCTTCCGCGTCTTCACCTGGAATGCCGGGACCTTCCCCGACCCGAAGCAGATGCTGGACCGGCTGCACGGAGAAGGCTTCCACGCCGTGACCATCGTCGACCCGGGCATCAAGCTCGATGAGAATTATGCTGTCTACCGCAGCGGCAGGGAGCAGGGCGTCTACGTCCGCAAGCCCGACGGCAGCGAGCTGCACGAGAAGGTCTGGCCGGGCATCTGCGCCTTCCCGGACTTCACCCTGCCGGCGGCGCGTGCCTGGTTCGGCAGCCTGTATGCAGCGGCGCTGGATCTCGGCGTCGACGGCTTCTGGAACGACATGAACGAGCCGGGCGTGTTCCCGGCCGACGGTTTCGACAAGCCGGAGATGTCGCTCGGGCCGCAGCGGACCTTCCCGCTCGACGCCCGCCATGCCGGCGACGGCCGGCCCGGCAGCCATGCGCAATACCACAACGTCTATGGCATGCAGATGGCGCGCGCCAGCTTCGAGGGCTTGCGCAAGCTGCGGCCGGGGCGCCGTCCGCTGGTGCTGACGCGCGCCGGTTTCGCCGGCGTGCAGCGCTACGCCGCGGTCTGGACCGGCGACAATTCGCCGACCTGGTCCCACCTGGCGCTGACGATTCCGATGCTGACCAACCTGTCGGTGTCGGGCGTGCCCTTCGTCGGTGCCGACGTCGGCGGTTTCATGGGCAGTCCGAGCGCCGAGCTGCACACCCGCTGGCTGCAGGCGGCGGCGCTGACGCCTTACTTCCGCACCCATTCGAACGACGTCTCCGCCGCGCGCGAGCCCTGGGCCTTCGGCGCCGAACTCGAAGGCGTCAACCGCGCCACCATCGAGCTGCGCTACCGCCTGCTGCCCTATCTGTACACGCTGTTCGCCGATAACGAACGCACCGGCATGCCGCCGATGCGTCCGCTGTGGTTCATGTACCCCGGCGATACGCGCGCCAGCCTGGTCGACGACCAGTTCCTGCTCGGCGGCGACCTGCTGGTGGCGCCGGTGCTGCAGGAAGGGCAGACCAGCCGCGAAGTGGTTTTCCCGAAGGGCGATGCCTGGATCGCCTGGTGGGACGGCAGCCGGCATGCGGGCGGCACGGTGGCCCGGGTAGCCGCGCCGCTGGACCGGCTGCCGCTGTTCGTCCGCGCCGGCGCCGGCATTCCGACGGCGCCGGTGGTGCAGCACACGGGCGAGATGAAGACGGTGCCACTGACCCTGCTCGTCGCCGCCGGCGCCACCGGCAGCAGCCACGTGTTCCAGGATGCCGGCGACGGCTACGGCTACCGCAGTGGCGCATCGCGCACCATCGGGATGAAGCAGGAGGAGGGCGGCCTGCGGCTGGAGATCCCGCCGAATACCGGCTACCAGCGCGTGGGCGCCGTCGAGTTCATCGGCATCGACAAGCCGCCGGCCGCCATCCGCATCGACGGCAAGCAGGTAGAGGACGCGCACTTCGATCCGGCCACGCGGCGCCTGCGGATCCCGCTGCAGGACGAAAACGTGCGGCGGATCGAGCTCGAACACTGAAAGCTAATTGAAGGGGAAGCACGGTTAGAGTGGCGCCATATTCACCAGACCTATCGTTGGTATTCATGAAAAACGCTAACCGACTTCCGCTGCAAAACCCACCGGCCCAAGCCCAGACCGAGGTACAAGCGTCCGCTCCATCCAGGCCCCATCCGTTCTGGAAACTGATGGACATGCGTCTCGGCATCGTCCCGCTGCCCGTCTATCTCCTGCTGGTGGCGCTGATCGGCGGCTTCGTCGCGACCGGCAAGGTGCCGAACGATATCTGCGTCTCGATCGCCATCCTGACCGTCGGCGGCTTCTCGTGCGCGGAACTGGGCAAGCGCCTGCCGTTCTTCCGCAACATCGGCGCCGCCGCGATATTCGCCACCTTCATCCCGTCCTACCTGGCCTTCAGCCACCTGATCCCGGCGCCGGTGCTGAAGAACGTGGTCGACTTCACCAAGTCCACCAACTTCCTCTACCTGTTCATCTCGTCCATCATCGTGGGCAGCATCCTGAGCATGGACAGGTCGGTGCTCATCAAGGGCTTCATCAAGATCTTCGTCCCGCTGGCCATCGGCTCGGTGGCGGCCGGCATCGTCGGTACCGCCGTCGGCGTGGCGCTGGGCAAGGGCGCCTTCCACACCTTCTTCTACCTGGTCGCGCCGATCATGGCCGGCGGCGTCGGCGAAGGCGCGATCCCGCTGTCGATCGGCTATGCCGGCATCCTGCACGAAGCCCAGGGCGAGATCTTCGCCCAGGTGCTGCCGCCGGTGATGCTGGGCAGCCTGACGGCGATCCTGCTGGCCGGCATGCTGAATGCGATCGGCAAGAAGCGCCCGCACCTGACCGGCGAAGGCCGCCTGCAGCCGGGCGAGCAGGACGATGCGAAGCCGCTGGCCGAAGTCATTCCCCTGCATATGGACATCGGCCATATCGCGGCCGCCGGCATCACCTCGATCTCGCTCTACATGGTGGGCATGCTGGCCTTCCGCCTGTTCGAGTTCCCGGCGCCGGTGGTGATGCTGTTCGTCGCCGTCATGTTCAAGCTGTCGCGCGGCGTCTCGCCCCAGCTCCAGCAGAGCTCCTACGTCGTCTATAAATTCTTCTCGACGGCGGTCACCTATCCGCTGCTGTTCGCCATCGGCGCCTCGATGACGCCCTGGGACAAGCTGGTCGCCGCCTTCAACGTGACGAACCTGGTCATCATCGTGTCGACGGTCGTGACCCTGATGGCCACCGGCTTCGTGGTGGGCCGCAAGATGAACATGTATCCGATCGAGGCGGCGATCGTCAACGCCTGCCACAGCGGCCAGGGCGGCACCGGCGACGTCGCCATCCTGACCGCCGCCAACCGCATGCAGCTGATGCCCTTCGCGCAGATCGCCACCCGGATCGGCGGCGCGATCACCGTCACGCTGACGCTGATTGCGCTGGCCAGGCTGCACTAATCCTCCGCGTGTTTAGGAAACAGCACTAAATTGCAGCCCGATGTGAAGGGATTTGCTGAACGGCCGACGCTTCCTTTGTAATATCCGGAACGATCGCCTATCCTTCATATCGGAGTCATGCATGTTCGCTCGTCTTCGGCTGTCGCTGCTGGCCGGCGCCCTGGCCGCGTCCACAAGCTTCGCCGCCACCCCGGCACCGGGTAATCCCAACCATTCCGCGGTCTTCGGCGGCGGCCCCTTCTACAGCGGCGGCCAGGCGGTAATGGACGATCTGCGCGCATCCGGCTTCGACACGGTGATCCTGTGGAGCATCCACGTCGACGCCAAAAGCGGAAACCTCATCCTCAACGACAAGCTGCTCGTGGCCGACGGCCGCTATGTGGGCGATCCGGACTGGCCGTCCCGGCTTGCCACGCTCAAGCGGCAGCCCACCGGGGTCAGGCGCATCGAGGTGTCGATCGGTTCGGGCGGCACCAATGATTTCGCGGCCATTCGCGACCTCATCGCCGCGCAAGGCAGCGGCCCAAGCAGCATCCTGTACCGGAATTTCCAGGCCTTGAGAGCCGCGACCGGCGCCGATGCCGCCAACTTCCACGACGAAAGCACCTACGACCTGGATTCGTCGGCCCGCTTCGGCAATATGCTGTCGGCCCTGGGCTACAAGCTCGCGCTGGTGCCTTATACGAAGCAGGCCTATTGGCGCAGCCTGAAGGATGCGCTCGGCGGCAAGGTCGACACCATCTACCTGCAGGTCTACGACGGCGGCGCGCGCAACAATCCCGCAGCCTGGTCGTCCGCGATAGGCATGAGCGTGAACCCGGGCCTGTGGTCGCTGCACGGCAAGGCTTGCCTGCAGGGCGATTCGCCGGCCGTCGTGTGGACCAGGATGAGCACGTGGAAGGCGACGGCCGGCATTACCGGCGGTTTCATGTGGCTGTACGACGATATGCAGGCCTGCGGTGCCAGGGCCGGCGCGGCGCAGTATGCGCAGGCGATCGAAGCGGCCGTTGGCACGGCAAACAGCCCATAAGCAGCCCATAAGCAGCCGGGTTTCCGCCTTGGCAGAACATCGCTAGCACATTCCAATTTGGAAGGCTACTGGACTTTTGCGTCTGTTTGCGCTATCATTAGTGCAATATATTTGTTCAAAAGTATCTCCGCAGCACCGTATTTCCTCTCAACGAGCGGGAAATCATTCTTGGGCCCAGCGCCCGTATCCGTAATCGTTTGACGCATTGTTCGTCAAATACCTGCGTCGTCAAAAGTCCTGAAACCCAGCCTCTTTTGACACGCCTATGACACCTTGGCACCGGCACGAACGCACGCCGGAAAAGCGTGCCTCGTCCTATTCGTCGCTTGCGCACGCCAATGCGCCGTTGCATCGCCAACGGCCCAGGGTTTCATTGCCTTTGCAAAATCGAAGGAGAACCACCACGTGGCAAAACAAATCATCATCGACCATGTCTTCAAGGTCTACGGCGACCAGCCAGAACAGGCATTGGAACTGGTCCGCCAGGGAGCCGGCAAGCAGGAAATCCTGGCCAGGACCGAATGCACGATCGGCGTGTTCGACGCCAGTTTCACCATCGAGGCGGGAGAGATCTTCGTCATCATGGGCCTGTCCGGTTCGGGCAAGTCGACCCTGGTGCGCATGCTGAACCGCCTGGTCGAGCCGACCGCCGGCCGCATCCTGATCGACGGCGAAGACATCAATACGCTGCCGGAGACGCAGCTGCGCGCCCTGCGCCGCAAGGACATCAGCATGGTGTTTCAGTCCTTCGCACTGCTGCCGCATGTGTCCGTGCTGGACAACACGGCCTTCGGCATGGAACTGGCCGGCATTCCCAAGGCCGAGCGCCATGCGCTGGCCCGGCAGGCGCTGGAGCAGGTGGGCCTCGCGGCCTATGACGCCAGCTATCCCGACGAATTGTCCGGCGGTATGCAGCAACGCGTGGGACTGGCGCGCGCCCTGGCTTGCGATCCCTCGATCCTGCTGATGGACGAGGCATTTTCCGCGCTCGATCCCATCATGCGCACGGAAATGCAATCGGAGCTGCTGCGCCTGCAGCAGATCAAGCGCCGCACCATCGTCTTCATTTCGCACGACCTCGATGAAGCCATGCGTATCGGCGACCGGGTCGCCATCATGAAGGACGGGCATGTGGTGCAAGTGGGCACGCCCGAGGAAATCCTGCGCAAGCCCGCCAACGATTACGTGCGCAACTTCGTGCGCGGCGTCGATGCGGCGGCCGTCTTCAAGGCCGGCGACATCGCCCGCAAGAGCCAGATCGTGGTGTCGGAATCGCCGAGCCGCGGTTCGCGTGCGGCGTTGACGATGCTGGAAGAGCAGGACCGGGCCTACGCCTATGTCGTCAATCCGCGGCGCCAGTTCCTCGGGGTGGTGTCGGCCGATTCGCTGCGTAGCGCGCTCGAAGGCCATACCGGTCCGCTGGGCCTGTCGCACGCCTACCTGCCGGAGGTGCAGACCATTAATGCGGACGAGCCCGTTTCCGGCCTGTTCGGGCAAGTGGCGCAACTGCCGTATGCGGTGCCGGTGGTGGCCAGCGACGGCGGCTTCCGCGGCGCCATCAGCAAGACCACCCTGCTGAAATTCCTCGACCGCGATACGCCCRCCATTGCCGAGCCACAAACACAGAAAGGACAAGCATGAATCCCAGTACCGCCACTGCCCAGACCAACCCTTGGCTGCCGACGCCGTCGACCGATACTTCCTGGCTCGACGCGGCGCCGGCCGTCACGCCCGACCACGCCGGCGGCTTTCAGCTGACGCAACTCTTCGATGGTTCGCTGCCGCTGGAATCCTGGATCAACCAGGGCCTGGGCTGGGTGGTCGCGCATTGCCGGCCGTTTTTCCAGGCGGTGCGCGCGCCGATCGACGCGACACTGGGCGGCATGGGCGAGCTGCTGCTGGCCGCGCCGTCGATGGTGGTGATCGCCATCATCGGCCTGCTGGCCTGGCAATTCACCAGCCGCGCGCTGGCCGCCGGCACCGTGCTGGCGCTGCTGGTCCTGTCGATGCTGGGCGTCTGGCCGGAAGCGATGATCACCCTGTCGCTGGTGCTGACCTCGCTGGCTTTCTGCCTGGCGATCGGTTTGCCCCTGGGAATATTCCTGGCCAGCAGCGAACGCGCGCAGAATGTCCTGCGCCCGCTGCTGGACGCCATGCAGACCACGCCCGCCTTCGTGTACCTGGTGCCGGTGGTCATGCTGTTTGGTATCGGCAATGCGCCCGGCGTGATCGTGACCATCATCTTCGCCCTGCCGCCGCTGGTGCGCCTGACGAACCTGGGCATTCGCCAGGTCCGTCCCGACCTGGTCGAAGCGGCGCGCGCCTATGGCGCTTCGCCCTGGCAGCTGCTGACCCGCGTGCAGTTCCCGCTGGCCATGCCGTCGATCATGGCCGGCATCAACCAGTCGCTGATGCTGTCGCTGTCGATGGTGGTGATCGCCTCGATGATCGCGGTCGGCGGCCTGGGCCAGATGGTGCTGCGCGGGATTGGCCGCCTGGACATGGGCCTGGCCACCGTGGGGGGCCTTGGCATCGTGCTGCTGGCCATCACCCTGGACCGCCTGACGCAGGCGATGGGGAAACCGCGCCGCGGCGTGCGTCACTGGTACCAGACGGGCCCGGCCGGTTTCATCCTCCGCCTGGTACGCGGCGGACCGGCGCGCGGCGAAGCGGCCGCGCCCGCCAGGTCTCCTAATCGCACGATAAGCGCACAATAACAAGAAAGGACATCATGCAACGAATCGAACACTTCAAGGCCACATATAAAGCGCAGCGCAGGTTCCAGTGGTTCTCGGCCCTGGCGCTTGCCGCGCTTGCCCTGACCACCTCCCTGGCGATGGCGCAAACGCCCGATGCCGGGCTGCCCGGCAAGGGCATCAAGGTGCAGGCGCTGCAAAGCCCGATCGCCGAGGAAACCTTCCAGACCATGCTGGTCGAACGTGCCCTGGAAAAGCTGGGCTACGAGACGCAGCCGATCAAGGAAGTCGACTATCCGACCGCGCATATCGCGATTGCCAACGGCGACGCGACCTTCCTCGCCGTGCATTGGGACCCTTTGCACCAGGACTACTACAACAATGCCGGCGGCGACGCCAGGCTGCTGCGCGTGGGCCAATACGCCGGTCCGGCCGCGCAAGGCTACCTGATCGACAAGGCGACGGCCGACAAGTACCACATCACGAATATCGGCCAGCTGCGCGACCCGGCGCTGGCGAAACTATTCGACCATGACGGCGACGGCAAGGCCGACCTGACCGGCTGCAATCCGGGCTGGGGCTGCGAGGCGATGATCGAAAACCACATGGACGCCTACAAGCTGCGCGCCACGGTCAAGCATGTGCAGGGCAGCTATTCGGCCCTGATCGCCGATACCATCGGCCGCTACCAGCGTGGCGAACCCATTCTGTACTACACCTGGACACCCTACTGGGTGAGCGGGGTGCTGGTGCCGGGCAAGGACGTGGTCTGGCTGCAGGTGCCGTTCTCGTCGAATCCGCAGAACGCGAATACCCGTCTCGACGACGGCAGCGACTATGGATTTGCCGTGAACACGACGCGGATCGTCGTGAACCGCGCCTGGGCCGACAGGAACCCGGCGGCCGTGAAGCTGTTCGACGTCATGCGCCTGCCGATCGCCGACATCAATGCGCAAAACGAGCGCATGCGGACCGGCGAAAACACCCAGGCCGACATCGCGCGCCATACGGCAGGCTGGATCAAATACCACCAGCAGCTGTTCGATGGCTGGATCGCGCAGGCGCTGGCGGCGGCGAAGCCCTGAGTCGAGCGCCGTTTGCGGCTTCCCTCGTGGTGCGGGATGTCAATCTGACCGCGTCACGGCAAGGCGCTCGTCAACGCGATGGCCTCTTATGCACGCGGAAGCTTCGTTTGGCGGGCGGCTTCGGCACTGCGCCGACAGGGGCATGCGCGACCTGCTTATGCCGGTCTTCGATATAGACGGGGTTGGAGCGCTCCATGATGCCAATGGCCCGTACGGAATCGAGTTCGAGCGCTCCGGTAAGGGTGATGACGTGGCGTCCGGGCAGGAAGGCCGATTCGTCCATTCTCTCAGGTGCGTGGTGCCAGGGCCCGAATAGCCGCATGAGTATTTGCTTGAGTGTCCCCCGGGGGCCCGCGTCGGATAGGCGCTTGGCGTCGTCAGGCTCGGGCGGGCTGACGAGTGAGGTTCCGGAGCGCGGAAACCCCGAGCGGAGCAATTCGTCCAGTACATGCTGGGCGTCGACCGGGTTGTTGAAGACTGCTGTGAGATCGTGGCGCATGACCTGCCTCTTTTCGCTTGCTCGTTCAATCAGGCGGCAGCCTTGTTCCAGACGACTTCTGGAGCGACAGGTGCCGATGCGCTTGGTGTCAGCGGCCCATCAAGACCTTACGCGCTCCCAGCCATGGCGTACCGCCGCCTTCACTTTGTTCCAGGCCGGCGCAGCGCTGCCGGCATGTTCGGTTTCCCCAGGCACTTCCGGCGTGGCCATGCGCGTCGTTTCAGTGTCGGGCCTTGTTTCGTATGAATGGCCGGCAGGCTCCTTTGTATCCGTGTCCAGCCGGATCCTGTTCCAGCCATGGGTCACGGCATTCTTGAAATTTCCCCATGACGATAGTTGCCCCGCGTGGCGCGCGTTCCAGGCGTCCTCGACATCGGATGGGGAGCTCCGCCAATCGCGGCTGCGATAGTTCTCGCTGCGCTCTGCTTCGCTGCCTGACAGGGAGGCCGGGGCGTCGTTCTTCTCCTCGCTATCGCCGGCATCGTGCGCGTATATTGCGTTCCAGTGGGTACGGTAATAACTGTCGTCGTCGATGTCGGGCGACGCGCTGTTCCAGCCGCGGCGTATGGCGTTCCTGCTCTCGTCCCAGGCAGCAGCGCCGCTCGCGCCCGCTTCCCAGGCGCTCTTCAGGGCGGGCTCGACCTCGTCCCAGGAACGGTTGCGGTACTTGTCGCTGATACGCATCTCCTTGCCATAGCGGTAGGCCGCCATGTCATCGCCGTGTACGGTGCCGTGCGAATCCGCGAAGGTGGCCGGGGTGCGGACATGCAGTCTGTCTTCGTCAGGATGGACCCATTGGGAGTCCGCGCCCATCGTTTCCTGGAAGGTGTTGCCGGTCGGCGGTGAATCGGCACGCTGGATGCCGAAGTAGCGACTGTCTTCATGGGCGCGGCCCTGCAGGGCGCCTGGCTCGGTACCGGGCGGGTAGGCGCGAGCCATCCGGCCGGCATCTTGCCCGGCGCCGACGCTGCCATGGTCCCACACCGCATCGTGCGTTTCGATGCCGAGCGGACCGAAGCGCTCGATGATGGCGGCGGCGCGCGCGATATCCGGCTCGGAATCGGCCGTGAGCGTCACGATGTGGCGTCCGCGCAGGAATGCATCGGCATATGCTGCGCTATGCTCGCGCTGTCCGGTGTGGAACAGCCTCGCGGCGAGTCGTTTGACCGGGCCGTTGGCTTTTGCGTCCTCGCCGTCCAATCCGACGTCGTCGTCTTGCGTAGTTGGGAGCTCGTTCGACAGGGCCGTATCGGCGGGCGAATATCCAGAGGCCAGCAATTCGTCCAGGACGTGCTGGGCATCGCTTCGGTGAGCGAAGACGGCTTTCAATGTGTGACGCATGACGTACTCCCGATGTGACCGTTGCAATCAGGGGGGGCGGGCAGGTAGAGACCTCGCATGCTCCCCCGTACTACTTGCGTCGTGCCGGGAGTGGCCGTCACTAACGGCCGTGTTCCGTGCATTGCCGTTGAATTACCGCGACCAAGCAGTGTGGGTCACTTCATGCAGTACGGCGCTTGAATGATAAAAGCATACGCCTAATCGGCGTCCCGTGTGCTCTATTTCGCCTAGATGCTCAACACGGGTCCGCAATGCGTCGCGCATAAGCTTTCATCAAGGGGCGCATCGACATACCATTGCGCCAGGATGAATGTCGTGACAGTCACTAACACGAAGCTCACCATCTCTCGGCCGAGACTGCCGGATACCCCGTGATGCACGGCGAACATCAGGTAGTACACCGATCCGATGCCACGGATGCCCAATCAGTGCACCTACCGCCGCACCGGGAATTGGTCCTGTAATTCAACAATGAAGGTGTACCTTACCCGGACGTCTTGGCAAACTACACCGCGACCAGTTCAAGATGCTGCGCTCATCCGTGACGCGCTTCAACTCGGCCTCCAGCCGCCGCATTTCATCGGCCTGCGAATCCACAGCCTTGCGCTCCTCTTCAGGCACGCCGTAGCGCTTCGTCCAGTTGTACAGGCTGTGGATACTCCCCCAGGCGCGCGGCTACGTCGCTTGCCGGTGGCCACGCTCGGCCACCTGCTTGACCGCCGCTGCAATCGTCGTAGCGATTCATACAGGCATCATCGCTCGCCTGCATCACAGGTTCCCGCAACCCAACAAGTTGACGCTGTCACGAAACAGCCTATACTCGTTTAGTCTCTGCGCTAAAAGCCTGCGCGAAGCTAGCATCTGGGATTTGGTGCGCAGGCTTCCTTCGCTCCTCATAAATCGTGCAGGTGGCAGCGACGTCTGCCGAAATGCATCCGTTGGCGGCGTGGTCATGCGGCGCCAGCACGCTAAGCCGAGCCACGTCATTAGAATCGGTGACAACGGAGAAAACGTGGCAAATCGAGTCCTCATCATTTCCCCCATCGCGGACGACATCCTCGCCCTGAAGAATGCCTTAGGTGAGGCCTTCGATGGTCCCTTCGATGTGGAATGCGCGGCTACTTTGGCAGAAGGCATAGAGCGCATTCGCCAGGAAGGGATCGATGTAATCCTGGCGGATTTGATGCTGCCAGACGGCACGGGCTTGGCTTGCTTCGATCAACTATACGAAGTGGCGCGCCACATACCGATCCTGACGCTGTGCGACCTCGACAATGAAGACGATGCCAAGGAGGCCGTCCAGCGCGGCGCCCAAGGCTGGCTATCAAAGGGGTACTTCGACAACAGCCTAGTGCCGCAGTCCTTGCGTAACATTATCGAACGCATGAAAGTGGAGCAACGTCTGTATGTCGCCACGGCGCGTGCAGAAATTACGCTTAACTCGATCGGCGATGCCGTCATCTCTACCGACACGGCCGGCCGCGTTGATTATTTGAATACCGCGGCCGAACTGATCACCGGGTGGCTGCGGGAGGACGCGAGTGGGATGCCTGTAGCGCAAGTGCTTAACCTTATCGACGCCGTGACGGGGCGCCCGATCATCAATCCGGTTGAATACGTCCTGCAAAGCGATTACTCCTCGGGTTTGACTGGCGAAGTCGTCCTTGTCGACCGTCATGGCAAGCTTATTCCGATCGAAGATTCTGCCGCGCCAATTCACGATTGGAATGGACAGCTTGTGGGTGCCGTGATGGTGTTCCGGGACATCTCTAGCACCGTCGCATTGACATCGAAAATGCGACACCTCGCGCAGCATGATTTCCTTACCAACCTGCCCAACCGAGTCCTTTTGAATGACCGCATTACTCAGGCTATTGCTTCGGCCAAGCGCAGCAACACAAACCCGGTATTATTGTTCCTTGATCTGGACAAGTTCAAGCATATCAACGACTCCTTGGGGCACGCTGTCGGCGATCAGTTGTTGCAAGCCGTCTCGGAACGCCTGGTGCACTGCGTGCGCACTTCCGACACGGTCAGCCGCCACGGTGGCGATGAATTCGTGATCCTGCTCGCAGACGAACGGCGGCCGCACGATGCGGCGCTGGCGGCTGAAAAAATACTGCTCGCGTTGTCGACGCCTTTCCTCATCGATGGGCAGCAGTTGCATACGTCAACCAGTATTGGCATCAGCGTTTTTCCGCTCGACGGTACGGATGCCGTCGCCTTGATCAAGAATGCGGACACCGCGATGTATCATGCCAAGGAGCGCGGGCGCAACAACTATCAGTTCTTCCGCCATGACATGAATACGCGGGCCGTGGAGCGGCAGCTGATCGAAAGTAATCTACGCCAGGCGCTCGAACGCAAGGAATTCACGCTGCATTACCAGCCCAAGGTTGACCTGAAAACCAATTGCATCACCGGGGTCGAAGCCCTGCTGCGCTGGGAGCATCCAGAATGGGGACTGGTGTTGCCGGAGCGTTTCATCGTGATTGCCGAGGAATGCGGCCTCATCATTCCAATCGGGCGGTGGGTATTGAATGAAGCCTGCGAGCAGGCGGTGCGTTGGCGTAACCAAGGCATTTCCCCGGGGTCAATCGCGATCAACGTGTCGGCTCTGGAATTTCGTCATCGGGATTTTTTCGATCACGCGCTTACCGTCCTGGAGACCACTGGCGTGGACCCTGCCTGCCTGCAGCTCGAACTGACCGAGAGCGTGCTGATGCGCGATGTGGCGACCAGTGCCTGCTTACTGGCCAAATTCAAGACAATGGGCGTACAGATCGCCGTGGACGACTTTGGCACCGGTTATTCCAGCCTGAGCTACTTGAACCAATTTCCGATCGATGTGCTCAAGATCGACCAGTCGTTTGTAAAGGCAATCAATGCCGGACTTGAAAGCAATGGGGTCATCGTCAGCGCGGTCATCGGCATGGGCAAGAATCTGCACCAGCGTGTCATCGCCGAAGGCGTCGAAGATGAGGGGCAGTTTGCGTTTCTCAACGCGCACGGATGCAATGAAGGCCAGGGCTACTTCTTCAGCAAGCCGGTCGACGCGGTTCAAATGCAGGCAATGCTGAGCACGGGCATATGTGTCTGACGTGTCATGGCAAGGCATTCGTTATCGCGACGGCCCGGAGTAACCCGGGGTCCTCTTATGCACCCGGAAGGTTTGATTGGCGGGCGGTCTTGGCGCCGCGCCAACGAGGGCGCGCTCGGCTTGCTTGTGACGATCTTCGATATAGACCGGGTTGGCGTGCTCCACGATGCCAATGGCCCGAGCGGAATCCAGTTGGGCCACGCCGGTAAGTGCAATGACGTGGCGTCCGGGCAGGAAGGCCGATTCGTCCACTCTCTCAGTGGCGTGAGGCAGTGCGAGTGCTGGTAAGGCCACGTCAGCCCAGAGGCCTTCGAGCGCGCCTCAACGTGAGGTCAGGATTTGTCTAGGGAACTGGAGCGAGTCCAGGTTCAAGGACAGTGTTGTAGCTAGACATTGCGGCAAATCCCTGGGGCGCTCGGCGCGTACATGGCCGTGAGCTGCGCGAGCCGCGACGCGAACCGTGCATCGTCGCGCCGCGCCAACCATTGCGCGCACAGCATGAACCACAGATAAGCATAGCCGTCGGCAAGGAACTCAACGTCGGCCTGCGGCGGCAGGTCGCCGCTCTCCCGCGCGCGCGTAAATAGCGAACGAAGTGACTTGCGCAGGGAAGGGCCATCGTCCCGCACCTCGCCGGAATCGGCGGTCTGCTGGACGTGGCTGAAGAATAGTTCCGCCTGCGCGGCATGGGCCTGTAGCCAGGTTTGGGTCTGCTGTGCGAAATGGTCGAGGGCAGCGTGCAGCTGGCCTGGTTCCGCCTGTAGGGGCGCAACATTGATCAGCCCCGTCAGATAACTACGCGCACTGGCGGCGACCAGCGCAGCCTTGCTGCCGAAATGACTGTACACCGTGGCACGCACCACGCCGGAATCGCGCACGATGTCGTCCATGCTGACCCCTGCTACTCCGTGCTCCTCAAACAAGCGGGACGCCGCGTCGAGGATCTGTTGACGAATCTTGGCGTTTTTGCCGGGAGGCCGGGCCATTGGTATGCCTCTTTGCGACGTTGAGAAAGGGCTTGCATTGTACAATTTAATTAATTAGACTCAAGTCTAGTTAATTTCGTTTGAGGTTAAACATCATGGACATCGCGCTAGCAATTTCTTTCTGGAGCATGAACTTTCTGTTGAGTATTACGCCCGGTCCAGCAGTCGCGAATGTGATGGGCGCAGCGTTGACATCAGGTTGGAGGCCAGCGCAGGCCAGCATCGGCGGGATTCTTCTGGGTAACTGCATTTATATCTTGATGGCCTTGCTGGGCTTGGGTGCCGTTTTTGCCGCGGCTCCAGGCAGCCTGACCGTTCTGCGCTGGGTGGGAGCCGCCTACATCGGCTGGCTTGGCATTCAGTCGCTTCGTTCGTGGCGCCATGCCGAACGCGAAGGAAATCTCGAGCCGGCGCCCCCGGCCTCTGCTGCACGGCTATTCACCGACGCGCTGACGCTGCAGTTGGCGAACCCGAAGGCGGTGCTGTTTTTTGGCGCGATGCTGCCTCAGTTTGTGCATGAGGGCGGCTGGCCACCGATGGTGCAAATGACGCTACTGGGAGCGATTGCGGTACTGCTCGAATACCCGGTGCTTTGTGCCTACGCTTGGCTTGCGCGCCGCAACCTCGAACCCGGGAGGCGCGGTGTCCTGCAGTTGGCAGCGGGATCTCTGTTATTGCTGTGTGCTCTGCGCATTGTGCTGGCCTGATCGTTTCTTGCGGTGCTGCCGTCGCTGGCGCCGTTCCATCACCAGGAGGATCCAAATGGAAGGTATCCGGATTGGCGTCATTGGCGCCGGCATCATGGGTTTGCGCGTGCTGCAGGCACTGAGAGCGCACCCGGCATTTTCGGTGGTCGGTGTATACGATCCAGACGCAGGCGCTCAGGCACGAGTGCGCGCGTTGGACCCGGCGTTGCCGATTTTTGCCAGCGCTGCCAAGTTAAGCGTCCAGCCTGGGTTGGATGCTTTGTATGTCGCCTCGCCACCGGCTTGGCATTTGGAGCACCTGCGACTGGCGCAGGATGCCAGGGTGGCTGTGCTGTGTGAAAAGCCGCTGGCTGCGAATCTTGGCGATGTGGCGGCAATCGATCGGCTCGTCCTGCCCAGGTGCGCTGTAAATTTCCCATTCGCATGTGTACCAGCCGTGCGCCAGTTGCAGGCAATGGTGAGCAGCGGCGCCATGGGTGAGTTCTCTGGGGCAGACGTCACTTTGCGGTTCGCACACTGGCCACGCGCCTGGCAACGTGGCGCCGCCGACTGGCTGGGCATGCCGGACCAAGGAGGTTTCACTCGGGAGGTGTTATCGCATTTCCTGTTCTTGGCATTACGCTTGTTTGGTCCTCTGGAATTGTCCAATTACCGGCTCGACCGTGAGCACGGAAAAACTGAAACCGCATTGAAGGTGCAACTGCGGCATGGCTGTGGGATAGTGGGCATTGACGCCGCAGTCGACGGCACGATAGAGGACAGCAATTGTTTCGAGTGGCGTGGAACCCGTGGCAAGGCGAGACTGCATGACTGGTATCGACTGGAAGCGACCGGAGTGCCGCCAATAGCCTCCGTCGACCCTACTCCTTACACATTGGACGCATTTGCCAGAGCGTTCAGGGAGCAAGTCGATACGGGGTTGGCCACGGTGTCGGAAGCCCGGCAAGTTGCCGAACTCGTCGAGGCCTTGCTTGCCTGAGCTTGCCCTACCGAAAATGGACCGGAGGCTAGCACTTCTAACGGAGTAAACGAAAACGCCACCCGAAGGTGGCGTTTTCTGAATTCTTGGTGGCCCGGGGCGGAATCGAACCACCGACACAAGGATTTTCAATCCTCTGCTCTACCAACTGAGCTACCAGGCCAAGGCGGCGCATTGTAGCACGAAGTTACGATAAATCCATAATTTCGTGCACAAGGCGCCACGTTCCGCGAACCTCAGCCGATTACCAGCCCAGATCCTTCAGCAGCGGCAGCGTCAGGTCGTACGGCGGCACCACGACGGTCGTCAGGTCGGGGTTGATGTTCGGCTCCATCAGCAGATTCGGGAAGGCGGTCACGTCCCAGTGCGATACCGACGAGCCCGACACCAGCGGGTTCGGCGTGTACAGCAGCGGGTTGCCGTTGGCGTCCGCACCGGCGATGCGCACCGGATCGGCGGTCAGGGCGGCGGTGACGGTGCCCGGCTTGCTGCGGCTGCCGTAGGCGAGGGCGGTGTTGACGGCGGCCTTCAGCGCATCGCCGTCGGCCTGGGTGACGCCGACCGCCGGAATGACGATGCTGCCGTCGCTGCCGCCCGGGATCAGGGCGCCGGCTGCGTTGTTCGCCAGGATCACGGCGACCGCGCCGGCGTTTTGCGCGTTCCTGACCTTGTCGACGAAGGGGCAGCTGCCGCGGCTGATGATCGCCACCTTGCCCTTCACCGCAGCCGTGTTGGCGGCGTCGAAGGGGCTGCAGCCCGGACCCGCTTCGCCGGCCTGGGCAGCGATGTTGGCCAGGGTGCCCAGGTTGCCGCTGCTTGGGGGCAGCGGGCCGAAGCTGGCCGTGTTGAAGTCGATGTTCATGCTGCCGCCCGGCGCCGGCGAAGCGGTCTGGATGATCGGGATGCGCTTGAGCATGCCTGCGCCTGCCTTCACGTTCGGGCCGATCCAGGCCAGTTGCAGCGG
Organism: Massilia sp. 05N420; assembly: GCF_056397205.1. NCBI lineage: Bacteria > Pseudomonadati > Pseudomonadota > Betaproteobacteria > Burkholderiales > Oxalobacteraceae > Massilia > Massilia sp. 05N420. The sequence continues at coordinate 42,427 of NZ_JBFTMX010000015.1, read as the reverse complement.
GTTGATGGCCGAGGCCTTGCGCTCCGCGGACGTCATGTTCAGCCAGGTCTTCTTGGCTGTGTTGTCATACATGTACTGTTCCCAGATGCTTGGCAGGCCGCCGGTCGAGACATAGGCGGAGCCCGAGGCGTTCAGGCGGTTGCCGGTGCCGGTCGACACGGTCAGCACCGAGAAGCCCAGGCCGTGGCCCAGTTCGTGCAGCAGGGTCTCGACGAAGTTGACCTTGGAGCCGGCATTGCCGTCCAGGCCGAGATAGAACGGCGAACCATCCAGGCAGCCCGGGTTGCCGAGGTTGATGTTGAACTGGGTCTTGATGTCGACGTTGCCGTAGCCGCTGCCGTCGTCCGGCTGGCCGGCGCTCAGGTCGACCCCGGCCAGCTTGTTGGCCAGGGCTTGCGGATACCAGGTGCCGGCCTTGGCGTTCGGGAAGTCGCGCCAGATGTTCCACGCGCCGGCGCTGCCGAGGGTGGCCGAGGTGGCGGTGCAGGTCAGGGCTTCCCAGCCCGCGCTGACGTTGATGGTGACGTTGCTCTGCAGGTTCTTTTCCCAGATGCCGGCCACGTAGCGGTAGACGTTCCAGCGCTGCTCGCCCAGGGTGGTGCCCGTGTTGCCGCCCACCGGTGCCACCGGGGTCGGGTCGTTGAAGCCCTTGCCGGCCGGGTCGCGGCTGGTGATGTTGATCGTGGCGGCCTGGGTGGCCAGGCAGGTCAGGGCGCAGGCGGCGGCGATCAGCGAACGCGAAATGACGGGGGTGAGCATGGATTACTCCGTAACTGGGGTGTTGGCGGCGGAATGGACATGGGCAGCGGCCGGTTGGCTGCCATGCGCGTCGGTGCAGACCATGTCGAGCTTGCCGTCCGCAGTGCGCACGACCGTCGAAGCGGTCAGGAACTCGTCGGTCAGGCGTACGCCGGTGGCGCCGTTGCGGTGGAATTTCTGCAGGGTCGGCTTGGGCGCTTCGCGCGCCAGATTGGCCTTGAGCGATTGCAGGGTGGCCTGCTCGGCGGCGGTGGCCGGGCGCAGCTTGCCGGTGTCGGCGTCACGGGTGACGGTTTGCGAATCGGTGGATTGCACGGCTTCCTGCTGCGCCTGTTGGGCGCCGGCGGGCAGGGCGAAGGCGCACAGGGCCAGTCCGGCGACGCCGGTGCCCAGCAGGCGCTGGATGGAATTCAGTTTCGACATGAGAGTCTCCAGAAATCTTGACGGGAATGATCAGGCGCGCGAACGGCGGCGTGCCGCGCCCAGGCCCAGCAGGCCGCCGACGATCAGCGCCATGCTGGCCGGTTCCGGCAGGTCGACGAGCAGGCTGTCCACGCCGGCATAGTTGGCGTTGTCGGCGGCGCCGGTGTACTGGAAGGCGAAGCGGACGGAGCCCAGCGTGCTGGTGCCGACCGAAGCGGTGTACTTGACCCAGTCGCTGTCCGGGACCGGGCTGACCGAGGTCAGGCCCAGGCCGGTCAGGGTGCCGTTGGCATTCACGAAGCCGAAGTTGATCTGGTCGAAATACCCGTCGAGGTGGTCGGCACGCAGGTAGAAGGAGACGGTGGCGCCATGGCTGGCGTCGAAGACCGGGGTCAGCATCCAGGCATTGAGAGTGCCGCCGGCGGGCGCGCCGTTGTAATTCGCTGCCGCGTACGAGTAGGGGCTGCCCGCCTGGGCGCCGAAGATGTTCTGGTCGCCCTGGAACCAGCCTGGAGTGAGGCCGCCCGGGGTACTGTTGTTGGTGAATACCCATCCCTTGGCGGCCAGGCCTGCCACGTTCTCGAATCCCTCGCTGAGTACGACACCGGCCTGTGCCGACATCGCCGTTCCTGCAAGTGCCATTACGGCTAACGCTTTCTTGATCATTTGTATTGCGCTCCTGTGTATGAACGATGGGTGGGCCTTGCTGCGCGCCCCCGGATTGGCGGTAGCCAACGGCGTATGTATTGCACGTTACATGCCAGGACTGTAAGCAATTGATTTCGTATAGGAAAATTTTAAAATGAGCAAAAATGTCATCAAAATGTAAGATTTTTCGACGGAAAAGTACTTTTTTGCAAGAAATCATTGTTGTTATATTGAATTAAATGAAATTGTATGCTCATAAATAACGCAAGGAAATTTCACGCAAAATTAACAATTCGCCTGTGAAGGTCGATGTCAGTACGGATGACGAGGCGGGACCTGGAAGACGCCGGGGAAAGGTTGAATCGCGTCAAAACAGGTGTAAAGATTACCGACAACGGTCGCGCCGGCGCAGCGGCGGTAAACGCAAACAGGCGCCGGGCGGCGCCTGTTTGCGGTCAGGAGGAGGGGATGCTCAGGCGCGCGCTTTGGCGCGTTCGGCGTGCTGGCGGTCGAGCGCCAGGCGTAATTCCTTGCGGCCTTTCGCTTCTTCGAAACGGCGGGCTTCGTCCGGCGTGGACGGCGCTAGCTGTGGCACCGTCACCGGTTTCTTGTCGTCGCCGACGGCCACCATGGTGAAGAAACAGCTGTTCACGTGGCGTACTTCCTGGGTGCGGATGCTCTCGGCCAGCACCTTGATGCCGATTTCCATCGAGCTGCGGCCGGTATAGTTGACGGCCGCCAGGAAGGTCACCAGCTCGCCCACGTGGATGGGCTGGCGGAAGGTGACCTGGTCGACGCTCATCGTCACCACATAGGCGCCGGCATAGCGGCTGGCGCAGGCGTAGGCSACCTGGTCGAGCAGCTTGAGGATATGGCCGCCGTGGACGTTGCCGGAAAAATTGGCGGTATCCGGGGTCATCAGCACCGTCATGCTCAGCTGATGGTTGGGAAGACTCATTCTTGCTCCTTGCGTATTTCCTGGTACTTGATACCTGACACCGCATGCTGACATGGAAACCCCGGTGAGGCAACCGCAGGCTCAGAACCCCTAAAATTTGCTACCTTACCCAAAAAGGATCATCCGATGGCTCTTCTGCTCGTCCCCGGCTTCATGGCCGACGACACCCTGTGGCGCGACCTCGAGGCACCGCTGGCGCGCTTCGCGCCGATCCACTACGCCGACCTGCGCCACGACGGCTCGATCGAGGCGATGGCGCGCCGGGCGCTCGAGACGGCGCCACCGTCCTTCCTGCTGGTCGGCTTTTCGATGGGCGGCTACGTCGCGCGCGACATCGCCCGCCTGGCGCCGGAGCGCGTGCAGGCGCTGGTGCTGATCGCCACCTCGACCCGTCCCGACAGCCCGGCGCTGAGGCAGCGCAAGGGCGCGATCGGCAAGGCGGCGCCGTCGCTTGCCTTCAGTGGCCTGAGCCGCATCGCGGTGGCATCGTCGCTGCATCCGAAGGAGCGCGACAACGAGGCGCTGATCGAGCGGGTGCGGGCGATGGGAGTACGGCTGGGAGGCGAGGTGTTCCGGCGCCAGTCGATGCTGGAGCGCCCTGGCGACCTCGATCGCCTGCATGAGATCCGCTGCCCGACCCTGGTGGTGGCGGCCGCCCAGGACCAGCTGCGCAGCCTGGAGGAGGCGCGCGAGCTGCAGGCCGGGATCCCGGGCGCCACGCTCGAGGTGATCGAGGATAGCGGGCACATGATCCCGATCGAGGCGCCGGAGCGCCTCGCCGCGGTCATCGTGCCCTGGCTGGAGCGCCACGGCGGCTGACCGCAGTCCGTGCTCAGGCCTTGTTCGCGCGCGCCCGGATCGCCTCCGCCACGCCCTGGCCATAGGCCGGATCGGCTTTCAGGAAATGCCCGATCTGGCGGTCCTGGATCGCGGCATCGGCCTGGGCGAGGGCGCCGGCGATGTTTTCGATCAGCTTGCGCTTTTCTTCCTCGCTCAGCAGGCGGAACAGATTGCCGGCCTGGGTGAAGTGATCATCAAGGGCGCGGGTGTCGTAGCGGCCTGCCGTCCCCTCGAGCTGCCAGCCGGCGTCGCCGTGGCCGAAGCCGCCGGCCGCCGGCGTGCCGGCCACCGGATCGTAGTTGGCGCTTGCTCCGCCGTTGGCGATCGCCATCGCGCCGTCGCGCTGCTGGTTGTGGACGGGGCAGCGCGGGCGGTTCACCGGCAGGTGCTGGTGGTTGGTGCCGACGCGGTAGAGCTGGGCGTCGTGGTAGGCGAACAGGCGCGCCTGCAGCATCTTGTCCGGGCTGTAGCCCAGGCCCGGCACGATGTTCGACGGCGACAGCGCGGCCTGCTCGACGTCGGCGTGATAGTTGTCCGGATTGCGGTTCAGTTCCAGGATGCCGACCGGGATGCGCGGGAAGTCGCCCTGCGGCCACACTTTCGTCAAGTCGAACGCATCCCAGCCGGTTTTCGCTTCCCAGGCGGCGCGCTGTTCATCGTCCATCACCTGGATCTCGACGCTCCAGCGCGGATAGTCGCCTTTCGCAATCGCGTTGTACAGGTCGCGCTGGGCGTAGTCCGGGTCAAGGCCGGCCAGGCGCACCGCCTCGGCTGCCGACAGGTTCTTGATGCCCTGCAGGGTCTTGAAGTGCCACTTGACCCACACGCGCCGGCCTTCCTCGTTGATCAGGCTGTAGGTGTGGCTGCCGAAGCCGTCCATGTGGCGGTAGCCGTCCGGGGTGCCGCGGCTTGAAAACAGGATCGTCACCTGGTGCAGGCTTTCCGGCGCGCGGCTCCAGAAGTCCCAGACATGCTGGGCCGATTTCAGGTTGGTCTGCGGATCGCGCTTCTGGGTGTGGATGAAGTCCGGGAACTTGATGCCGTCCTTCAGGAAGAAGGTCGGGGTGTTGTTGCCGACCAGGTCCCAGTTGCCTTCCTCGGTATAGAAGCGCAGGGCGAAACCGCGCGGATCGCGTTCGGTGTCGGCCGAGCCTTTTTCGCCGCCGACCGTCGAGAAACGCAGGAAGGTCCCGGTCTGTTTGCCGATCTCGCCGAACAGCTTCGCTTTGGTGTACTTGCTGACGTCATGGGTGACGGTGAACGTGCCGTAGGCGCCCGAGCCTTTGGCGTGGACCACGCGCTCGGGAATGCGCTCGCGGTTGAAATGCTGGAGCTTTTCGATCAGGTGGAAATCCTGCAGCAGGACCGGACCGCGCGGCCCGGCGGTGATCGAGTTCTGGTTGTCGGTGACGGGAATGCCGGAGGCGGTGGTGAGATCGGTCATGTCAGCTCGCTGTTAGGGTTAATGGCTATCGATGTATTTAATTCGATAGATATCGTTTATTAATGTTCATGGTAGAGCGCGAGCCTTATACGTGCAAACTATCTATTTCTATGTGGTCTATAGTAAAAATTAATGCTATGAGACGCGTACATTAGCAGTACCCTATTGCTCTGAATCATCAAATATTTCCACGTGCTTATGTCCTCCGGCGAACTCAAATTATCGGAATTGATTGCATCGCTGAGCTATGCGCTCGACATCACCGAAGGCCAGCCGCCCGGGCATTGCGTGCGCGCCTGCTGGATCGGCATGCACATCGGCCGCCAGGCCGGCATGCCCGCCGGCCAGTTGTGGGAGCTCTACTACACGCTCCTGCTGAAGGACCTGGGCTGCAGCAGCAATGCCGCGCGCATCTGCGAGCTCTACCTGACGGACGACCTGAATTTCAAGCGCGACTACAAGACGGTCGGCGACAGCCTGCCGCAGGTGCTGGGCTTCGTGCTCAAGCACACGGGACTGAAGGCCGGGTTGGCCGAGCGCTTCCGCAGCGTGATGACGATCCTGCGCGACGGTCCGGAGATCGCGCGCGAGCTGGTTGCTACCCGCTGCCAGCGCGGCGCCGACATCGCGCGCCTGCTGCGCTTTCCGGAAGGCGTGGCCCAGGGCATTTATTCGCTGGACGAGCATTTCAACGGCAACGGCAAGCCGGCGCGGCTGGCGGGCGAGGCGATCCCCTTGTATTCGCGCATTGCCTTGCTGGCGCAGGTGATCGACGTGTTTCACACCGAAAGCGGGCGCGAGGGCGCGCTGAAGGAAGCACGCGCGCGCGCGGGACAGTGGTTCGACCCGGGACTGGTACAGGCTTTCGAACAGGTCGCGCAGTCGGACGCCTTCTGGGCGACGCTGGCCTCGGAAACGATTGACGGCGCGGTCGCTGCCCTGCAGCCGGCCGGGGCAGGACACCAGCATGCGTTGGACGACGATTACCTGGACGACATCGCCAGCGCCTTCGGCCAGGTGGTCGATGCCAAGAGCCCATACACCAGCGGCCACAGCGCGCGGGTGGCCCTGTACACGGACATGATCGGAGAGGCGCTGGGACTGTCGATGGAACGCCGGCGCTGGCTCAAGCGCGGCGCGCTGCTGCACGACGTCGGCAAGCTCGGTGTCAGCAACAGCGTGCTGGACAAGGCGGGTGCGCTCGACCGCGTCGAGTGGGACGCCGTCAAGCTGCATGCCGAGTTCACGGAAACGATCCTGGGGAGGATAGATGCCTTCCGCGAACTGGCAGCCATCGCCGGCGCCCATCACGAACGCCTGGACGGCAGCGGCTATCCGCGCGGACTGGCGGCGGAGGAGATCCGCATCGAGACGCGCATCATCACCACCGCCGACATCTTCGACGCGATCACGGCCTCGCGGCCTTACCGAGGCGCGATCCCGATACCGCAGGCACTGGAGATGATGCAGAAGACCGTGGGAACGGCGCTCGATCCGGCCTGCTACGACGCCCTGGTGCGGGCGGTGGAGCGGGTGCCGTTCCCGGAAGCGGCCTGAGGCCGGACCTTATACGACGGTCAGGGTCACGTCGATATTGCCGCGGGTCGCGTTCGAGTACGGGCAGACGCCGTGGGCGGCTTCGACCAGTTCCTGTGCTTGTGCGCGGTCCATGCCCGGCAGGCTCACCGCCAGTTCCACGGCCAGGCCGAAACCGGCCGGGATCGGGCCGATCGAGACGCTGGCGTCGATGGCCGCATCGGCCGGTACCGCGATCTTCTTCTGGCCGGCGACGAATTTCATTGCGCCCATGAAGCATGCCGAGTAGCCGGCGGCGAACAGCTGTTCCGGATTGGTGGCGTCACCCTTGCCGCCCATTTCCGTCGGCGGCGCCAGGCGCACGTCGAGCAGATTGTCGCTGGAGACGGAACGGCCTTCGCGGCCGCCGGTGGTGTGTGCTTTTGCGGTGTACAGGACTTTGTCGAGCTTGGTGGTCATCGCTTTACCCTTTCGTGGTTGAGTGGGATGAATCATAGCGCGAAATTAAATAGCGCGCTATTTAATTGTCGCTATCGAAACGATAGCCGAGAAACATGGCAGGTCCCTTACCGGCCTGCTGGTTTGCCGAACATCTGCGTCCAGTAGGTCGTGTGGTTCTCGCTGGCCGGATTGACCGCATAGGCCGCGCCCATCTCCGTCATCGCCGGATTCATGATGTTGGCGCAGTGGCCGGGGCTGTCCAGCCAGGCCGCCACCGCTTCCTCCACCGTGCGCTGGCCGGAGGCGATGTTCTCGCTGATCCTGGTCCAGCGGTAGCCGGCCCGCGTGGCGCGCGTGGCCGGGTCGCTGCCGCCCGGCTCCTTGTGGTTGAAATAGTGTTTCTCGGCCATGTCCTTGCTGTGGCCGAGGGCGGCGGTGGCCAGGGTGTCGCTCCAGGCCAGGGGCGGGGCCGCGCCGAAGCCCTGCGCGCCGCAGCTGCGCGGCCGGGCGCGCGCCTGGTTCACCAGGCTCAGCAGCTCCTGACTCAACCGGGCCGCATCGGGCAGGGCGGGGAAGACCAGGGGCCGCGCCAGCACCACCTGCCACTCCTTGCCGTGGCGCGCCGTGCCGATGGCCGAGAACTCGCCGCTCAGCAGCTTGCCGCAGTAGCGCTCGCGCAACACCGTCATGGCCGCCTCGGYGTCTTCCGGCCCCGTCACCGAGATCGCCTCGGCCTGGGCGGCGGCATAGCCCGCCTTCCTGAGCGCGGATTCGAGAAAGGTGCCGACGCCGATGCGCAACGAGGACAGCGCCGCCTCGGGCGTCAAGGGCGCGGCGGCTGCGGCGGGGCGGCCCGCGCAGGTAGCGGGTGCGGCGCGGTAGGCGTTGATCAGGCCCGCGAGTTCCTCGCCCTCGCGCGCGCCGGCGCGGGGCGTGGACAGGAGCGCCGCGCATGAGAGAAGGGCGACGGACAGGCGCGCAGCGGGCGCGGCCCTGGCGCTGGACAGGCTGGGCAATGCAGGCATGGAAAGCGATGGGAAGAAGTTTCGAGATGGGGCCGGCGGCCGCCAAATCAAGCGGAGCCGGCCACTGTATGGGCTGACATATGCATCCAATGAACCTTGGCACGAGGCAAAGTTTAAATTACGATCAAACACTTGATTCTTATGGAGACATCACAATGAAGCGTACCCTGTGCAGCGCCCTGATCGCGGGCCTGTTCGCCAGCCTTGCCCACGCCGGCACACCCGCCAAGGTCGCGGCGGCTGAACCATCGGCAGCCTCGAGCGCGGCAGCCGGCTCCCGTTCCGGTGTCGACGCCGGCGCGCTGGACGCCGCGGTACGCCCGCAGGACGATTTCTTCCGCTACTCGCAAGGCAAGTGGCTGAAGGACGTCGACATCCCCAACGACCGTTCCAGCTGGGGCGCCTTCAACATCGCCGCCGACAAGGTCGAGCAGCAGATCCGCACCCTGATCGAGCAGGCCGCCCAGGACAAGAACGCGAAAGCCGGTTCCGACACCCAGAAGATGGGCGACTTCTACACCAGCTACGTGAACCAGCAGCGCCGCAACGAACTCGGCCTGGCCCCGCTGAAGGGCGAGCTGGCGCGCGTCGCCGCGCTGAAGGACAAGAAGGCGCTGGCCGGACTGGCCGCCCACTTCGAGCGCATCGGCGCCGGTTCGCCGGTGAACATGGGCGTGCGCCAGGACAGCCGCGATTCGACCCGCTACATCGTCGGCATCTCGCAGTCGGGCCTGGGCATGCCGAACCGCGATTTCTATCTGCAGGACGAAGCCCGCCTGCTTGATACCCGCGCCAAGTACCTGGCCCACGTCGAGAAGATGCTGAGCCTGGCCGGCCACAAGGATGCCGCCGCCGAGGCGAAGGCCATCGTGGCGCTGGAAACCGAGATCGCCAAGGTGCAGTGGAGCGCCGTCGAGAACCGCGATCCGGTCAAGCGCTACAACAAGATGAAGGTCGCCGAACTGAAGACCCTGGCGCCGGGCTTCGACTGGGCCACCTACCTGAAGGATACCGGCGTCGGCAAGGCGACCGAAGTCGTGGTCAGCCAGCCGTCCTACCTGCAGGGCCTGGATAAAATCATCGCCGCGACCCCGGTCGAGACCTGGCAGTCCTACTTCAGCTTCCGCCTGATCAGCGCCTACGCGAACTACCTGTCGCAGGACTTCGAAGACGAGAGCTTCGCCTTCCGCGGCGCGGTGCTGAGCGGCACCAAGGTCAACCGTCCGCTGGAGAAGCGCGCGATCGCCCAGGTCAACCGCGACCTCGGCGAAGTGGTCGGCAAGGTCTATGTCGAGCACTACTTCCCGGCCGAGCGCAAGAAGCAGGTCGAAGAGATGGTCCACAACTTCATGCTGGCCTACAAGGAGCGCATCGAGACCCTGGACTGGATGAGCGACGAGACCAAGAAGGCCGCCCAGGCCAAGCTGGCGAAGATCTCGGTGAAGGTCGGCTACCCGGACAAGTGGCGCGATTACTCCTCGCTCACCATCAAGCGTGACGACCTGGTCGGCAACGTGATGCGCACCCGCGAGTTCGAGCACAAGCGCAACGTCAGCAAGCTGGGCAAGCCGGTCGACCGCAGCGAATGGGGCATGACGCCGCAGACCGTCAACGCCTACTACAGCCCGACCATGAACGAGATCGTGTTCCCGGCGGCGCGCCTGCAGGCCCCGCTGTACGACGCGGACGCCGAGCCGGCCATCAACTACGGCGCGGTCGGCATCTCGATCGGCCACGAGATGAGCCACGCCTTCGACGACTCGGGTTCGCAGTACGACGGCGACGGCAACTTGCGCAACTGGTGGACCAAGGAAGACGGCGAGAAATTCCGCGCCAAGGCCAAGGTGCTGGTGAACCAGTACGCCGGCTACAGCCCGGTCGACGGCTACCACCTGAACGGCGAGCTGACCCTGGGTGAGAACATCGCCGACAACGCCGGCGCCATCATGGCCAGCCGCGCCTACCGGATCTCGCTGAAGGGCAAGCCGGCGCCGGTGATCGACGGCTACACCGCCGAGCAGCGCATCTTCATGGGCATGGCCCAGGCCCGCCGCGGCAAGGCACGCGACCAGGCCCTGATCGCCCAGGTCAAGTCGGACCCGCACTCGCCGGCGGAATTCCGCGTCAACGGCAGCCTGCGCAACCACCCGGGCTTCTACGAGACCTTCGACGTCAAGCCGGGCGACAAGATGTACCTGGCGCCGGAAGATCGCGTCATTTTCTGGTAATCACTGCAGTTTGATCCGTCGTCCCCGCGCAGGCGGGGATCCAAGTTTGTTAGCGTTTCGTTAGCGCAAGCAGAACTTGGGTCCTCGCCTTCGCGGGGACGACGTTTTTGGTAGCGAGCACGCCGTCTTTTCGGCTCGATTGTTACGTCATACGTAACGAACAATCCCCTCCATCGCTATTTTTCGCTTCGTTCCCGGCCAGTACCATTTGCCTGTCAGAAAAACGCTACAACAAGCGACTGACGTGCCACCGACGCCAGGTGGCACACCAGAACAACGCGCGGCGCCGTGGCGGCGCTGCGCACATAGAAACGGAAACGAACATGAAAACCAAGCTGATCCTCCCCGTCCTCACCGCCATGACCCTGGCCGCCGCCAGCACCGCCGCCTTCGCCGGTGTCCAACAGGCCGACCTCCGCGGCAATGCCGCGCCGGCCCAGGCCGCGGTCGACCAGGTCATCGTCGTCACCGACGCCACCCGCCACGTCAACGTCACCGGCGGCTCGACCGTGCGCTTCGTCGTCGGCGACCGTTCCTTCAGCTGGACCTTCCAGAACGGCAGCGCCCACGTGGTTCCCTTCGACCTGGCGCTGATCGCGCCGCAGGGTCTGCTGAACCACCGTGTCATGGCCTATGTGTCGGACAACCCGCTGTACCAGGGCAACTAAGTAGACGGGTACCGGTGCCGGAGGCCGCGCGCTGGTAAGATGGCGGGCTATGCGCAAGGATCTCGATTACGGACTGCTGCACGCGATGAACGCCTTCGTGCATGTCATGGACGGCGGCAGCTTCACCGCCGCCGCCGAACACCTGGGCATGTCCAAGGCGCAGGTCTCGCGCCTCGTGAGCCTGCTGGAAAACCGCCTGCAGACCAAGCTGCTGCACCGTAGCACGCGGCGCATCTCCGCCACCGGCGCCGGCGAGCGCTATGCCGAGCACTGCAAGGCCATCCTCGACATGGTCGCCCAGGCCGAAGGCGAGGTCGGCGGCGCCGCCCACCAGTCTTCCGGCCGCCTGCGCGTGATGAGCATGACGGCCTTCGGCAACCGCTATGTGACGCCGCTGGTGTCCACCTACTGCGCGGCGAACCCGCGCGTGACCCTCGAGTACAGCTCTTCGCAGAGCCCGCCCGACCTGCTGGCCGAAGGCATCGACGTCAGCATCTACCTGGCGCCCTACCTGCCCGATTCCGCCCTGGTGGCGATGAAACTGGGACGCATGTTCTCGGTGCTGTGCGCGGCGCCGGACTACCTCAAGCAGCGCGGCACGCCCCATCATCCCCAGGACCTGGCCCGGCACACCTGCCTGCGGCTGGTGACCTCCTCGTTCAGCTCCTGCTGGCAGCTCGACCGCGGCGACGAGCACGTGACCCTGGATCCCCAAGGCCCCCTGATCGGCAATATCGCCGAAGTGCTGCTCGACGGCGCGCTGCGCGGCCTGGGCATCGCCCTGCTGCCGGCCTACAGCGTGGTCGACGACCTGCGCAGCGGCCGGCTGGCGCAGGTCCTGCCCGGCTGGCGCTCGCCCGAGATCGCGATCTTCGCGCTGCTGCCTTCCGGCCGTTTCGTGGATGCCAAGACGCGCGCCTGGATCGACCTGCTCAAGCGGGAACTACCGCCGGCCATCGAGCGGGACATGGCCTATTTCGGCGACCTGTGACTCCGCCGCCACCTTCTGCAGCGCGGCCGCGGTGTCGGCGCCGATACCGAGTTCCTTCGCCACGTATTCGTTGGCGCCCAGCGAGCGCGGATCGCGGCCGGTGACGTTGCCGAAGATGGTCAGCGCCTCCAGGTAGTAGCCGTAGACGCTGGCGTGGTAGTCGTCCGGCGCCCACAGATTGATTCCCGTGTCCTTGCCGTCGTAGGGATCCGGGTCCGCCAGTCCGCTGGCGATCGCGCGGTTCCAGGCCTGGCCGACCGGGATCACGCCGCCGATCAGCTTCGACGCCCGGGCCGCCTTGTCGTAGCCGGCGCGCACGTCGAGCGCCATCTGGTACACCGGCTGGCCGTACCAGGCGCCACCCGGCTTGTAGGTCTGGTCGGCGCGCGACCAGGTCGCGGCCAGGCGCACGTCGACATTCGGATTCTGCTCATGGAAGGCCTGGGCCAGCAGGCCGGAATACTTGACCAGGGTAGCCGGATCGCCCGGCCTGGCGGCATCCAGGGTGCTGTAGCTCTGCAGTACGACCTTGTCGAAGGGCCTGGCGATGGTGGCGAGCTTGTGCTCGTAATGCCAGTCGACGCCCTTGCCGGGCGAGGTTTCCAGGCTCACTTCGTAGTCCAGGCCGGCCTGCACGGCGAAGGCCTTGAACAGGGCGGGGACGCCGCCGATGTGCGTGCCGTTCAGGTCGGTGACGCTGTCCGGCCGGTAGCCCTGTACCAGCGGGGCCGCACCCGCCGGCGCGCCGAAGGTGAAGCTGTTGCCGACGAAGAGGATGGTGGTGGCCGGCGCGGCCGCGGCCTGCAGGGATGCGGCGCCCAGGAGGGAAAGAAGGGCGCGGGGCAGGGCGCGGCGGATGGGCATGTCGTCTCCGGGATCTGGTTATTCGCCCGACGATTGTACAATCGGACATCCCATCGAAAGGAAAGCCCATGCGTCCAGCCGTCATCCTGCCCGTCTTGCTGCTTCTTTCCGCATCGTCTGCCCGGGCCCAGGCCCCGCTCGACGTCAGGATCGGCAGCGCGTCGCCGCTGTCCGGCACCGGCGCCCACCAGGGCAAGGACATCGAGAACGGCGCGCGCATGGCGATCGACGACCTGAACGCGAAAGCCCCGGTCATCGGCGGCAGGAAGGTCCGCTTCGTGCTGCAGGCCGAGGACGACGGCGCCGATCCGAAGATGGGCACGGCGGCGGCGCAGAAGCTGGTCGACAACGGCGTGGTGGCGGTGGTCGGCCACCTGAATTCGGGCACCACGGTGCCGGCCTCGAAGATCTACAACAGCGCCGGCATCCCGCAGATTTCTCCGGCGGCGACCACGCCGCTCTATACCCGGCAAGGCTACAAGACCGCCTTCCGCGTGGTGGCCAGCGACAGCCTGGTGGGCCACACGCTGGCGGCGTATTCGATCAAGACCCTGAAGGCGAAAAAGATCGCGGTGATCGACGACCGCACCGCCTTCGGCCAGGGCCTGGCCGACGAATTCACGAAAGGCGTGAAGGCGGTGGGCGGCGCCCAGCTGGTCAGCCGCCAGTTCACCAACGACAAGGCGACCGATTTCAACGCCATCCTGACCCAGATCCGCGCGCACAAGCCGGACGTGATCTTCTACGGCGGCATGGATGCGGTGGCCGGTCCCATGCTCAAGCAGATGAAGGCGCTCGGCATCGGCGCGACCCTCGTCTCCGGCGACGGCGTGTGCTCGGAAAAGCTGCCGCAGCTGGCCGGCGACGCCCTCGGCAACGGCAAGGTGATCTGCGTGGTGGCCGGCGGCGTCGGCAGCGCCGAAGAGGAACAGGCCGCCGCCGCCTTCGCCGAACGCTACCGCCAGCGCTACAAGATCCCGCTGCRGACCTATGCGCCTTACGCCTATGACGCCACCATGGTGTTCGCCCAGGCGATGCAGCAGGCCGGTTCGACCGACCCGGCGAAGTTCCTGCCGGCGCTGGCGAAGATCAGATACCACGGCGKCACCGGCGACATCGCCTTCGACCCCAACGGCGACCTGCACAATGCCGCGCTGACGCTCTACACCTACCGCGACGGCAAGCAGGTAAAGCTGCAGGTGGTGCGTTAATCGCTGCGCGGGGGGCCTGTGCGCTATATGGATCTCAGCTCCTGGCAGGGCGTGTTCACCACGCTGATGAGCCTTGCCATCGTCACCCTGATCGGCGTCGGCATCCGGGTGCTGATGATGCAGACCATCCAGCAGCGCCGCGAGCGCATGAACCGCCAGATCAACGAGCGCCTGCGGACCCTGATCGCGGCCTACCGGACGCTGGGCGGCTCCTTCACCGGCGAGCTGACCGTCGATCCCACCCACCTGCGCGAGCTGCGCGCGGCGCCGCCATCGGCCGATGGCGCCGCGCCGTCGGCGGCGGAGGCGGCGCGCGTGAATTCCGAGCGCGCGCGGCGCATCCGCGATGCCGTCGAGGCGGCGCTGGCCGACATCCTGCTGCTCGGTACCGAGCAGCACTGCCGGCTGGCCGGCCAGGCCGCCAGCGACATGGCGGCCGGACGTCCGATCCACACGGCGGAGCTGGTGGTCTCGCTGCGCGACTTCATCCGCGAGGCGCTGGACCTGGGACCGATGCCGGAGGACGTCGCGATCCCGCTGCAGGGACCGACCCGCACCCAGGGCAGCGGCGGCGCGCGCGGCAAGGGAGAAGGCGGCGCCGGTGGCGGTGCTAAAGGTGGTGGAGGCGGTGGAGAAGGCGGCGGTGGCGGCATGGGAATGGGCATGGGCCTCGGTCTCGGCCACGCCTCCGGCGACCACGAACACAACAGCTAGCGCGTCACGTTCCTGTCACGATCCCGGTCTAGAGTAGGCGGCAACCATCTTTCGGGGGCCGCATGCCAGGGGAATGCACATCGTGAGGGATACCGGCTTCGACGCGCCCATGGCCGGCAAGAAGATCCTGCTGCTCAGCGTTCCCGCCGGCGCCGGGCACACGCGGGTGGCCGAGGCCATCCACGCCTGGGCCGGCGCGTCCGGCATGCAGGCCGACGTCAGCCACCTGGACGCGACCGCCTTCGCCACGCGGCGCCTGCGCCGGGTCTACACCGACCTCTATCTGTTCCTGGTGAAGCGCATGCCGGGGCTGTGGAGCGCCATCTACCGCTGGACCAACCGCGAGCGTGCGGACGGCTGGATCGACCGCCTGCGCCGCCGCATCGAAGCGCGCGACAGCCGACCCCTGGTCGAGGAAGTCGCCAGGCGCGATCCGGACATCGTCGTCTGCACCCACTTCCTCCCGGCCGAGATCCTGGCGCGCGAAGCCGGCAGCGGCCGCCTGCGCTGCCGGGTGTGGGTACAGGTCACGGACTTCGACCTGCACCGCATGTGGGTCCATCCCCACGTCGCCGGCTACTTTGCCGCCAGCGAGGAAGTGGCCTTCCAGCTGCGCCGCCACGGCGTGCCCGAACAGGCGATCCACGTCACCGGGATTCCCGTCATGCCGGGCTTTGCGGAGCGTCCCGGCCGCATCGAATGCGCGCATGCGCTCGGCCTCGACCCCTGGGTGAGCACGGTGCTGCTGATGGGCGGCGGGGCCGGTCTCGGGGATTTGAGCGGCGTGGCCCGGCGCCTGCTGGAGGCGGACAGCGGCCTGCAGATGATCGTCCTGGCGGGGAGGAATGCGGCGCAGCTGGTCGCGCTGCGGCAACTGGCGGCCGACTTTCCCGGCCGGCTGGCGCCGCAGGGCTATACCGGCAAGGTCGAGCGCCTGATGGCCTGCGCCGACATGGCGATCACCAAGCCGGGTGGCTCGACCACGGCCGAGTGCCTGGCGATGGGCCTGCCCATGATCGTCAATTCCGCGATCCCGGGGCAGGAGGAATGCAACGCCAACTTCCTGCTCGAGCACGGTGTGGCGCTCAAGGCCGCCGACCTGCCGGCCCTGGAATACCGCGTCCGTTCGCTGCTGGCCTGTCCGATCCGGCTGAAGGCGATGCGCGCCCGCGCCAGGGAACTGGGGCGTCCGCGCGCCGCCATGCAGGTGCTGGCGGCGCTCCTGCAGCAAGTCGAAAGCCACGATGCACACCATTGAGTTCACGCTGGCCGGCGTCCTGGTCGCCGCCTATTTCCTCGCGCGCGTCGAAGTCGAGATCGAAGGAGAAGGCGGCTGGGCCGCCAACCTGCCCACCTGGCGGATCGAGAACCATCGCCTGCTCGACCTGTTCTGGGGCGGCCGCCCGATGACGGGCTACCACGCCTGGATGTTTTCCTTCATCGGCATCATCTTCCACTTCCCGCTGTGCTTCATGGGCGAGTGGTCGCTGCGGCTGGAAGGCCGGGTGCTGGCCTGCGTGATGCTGTTCTGGGTGGCCGAGGATTTCCTCTGGTTCGTCGTCAACCCCGCCTTCGGCTGGCGCCGTTTCCGGCGCGAGCACGTGCCCTGGCACAAGCACTGGCTCTGGGGCGCGCCGGTCGACTACTGGATCTTCGGCGCCGCCTGCATCCTGCTGTTCGCGGTCAGCTATTGAGCGGACCCGGGGCCGAGGCCGAGGGCGTGCCGCACCCGCAGGCACAGCTCGGCCGAGGTGCGCGAGATCAGCTCGTGCGGAATGTCGAATTTTTCCGTCAGCCGGCCGTAGTCTTCGAAGCCGTAGGAGACCATGAAGGGATGCATGCCGCTGCCGATCGCGGCCGCGAAATCCTTGTGCTCGTCCCCGCACACATAGGCGCGCGCCGGGTTGATGCCGAACTGCTCGCGGATCGCGCGGAACTGGCTGGTCTTCTTTTCGCCGAGCGGGATGTGGACGAAGAAATCGAGCTCGCTGATGTCGATCTCGTAGCGTGCGAACAGCTGGCGCAGCGTCTCCAGCGGTTCGTTGGTGATATTGCGCGTGACCATGCCGACGGCGATGTCGGGCGCCGCGATCAGGGTCCGGACCAGTTCGGGGATGCCCTCGTAGAGCCTGGCTTCCTGCCGGTAGACCTCGGTGAGGCTGTCGACCAGCCGCGCGCGGCTGCCCTTGCGCAGATTGTTCTTGATGATCGAAGGGAACTCCTTCAATCCTCCCAGGTATTTCAGCAGGTGGCGGCGCTTGCGGAAACTGGTCTCGTCGCCGATCGCCAGTCCATGCCGCGCAAACGCCGCTTCGATGGCGGAAAACGCGTCGATGGTCGTGCCGTCCGCGTCGAGGATCAACAGCCGTTTGTCGCTTTTGTACATGAGTGCCTGGCGCCCGGTTTCCCTTGCTGCAGTTCGTTCATCATACAAGCGTGATCGTTACCGGCGTATGACGCCGCCACCCGCTTTGCTCAATCGGTGACGGTATGCCACATGTCCTTCATCTTGTCGCCGGCCTTGTCGCCCGGCTTCTTGTCCTTGACGAAGGTGTACAGCGGCTTGCCGTGATAGGCGAGCTGTTTGCTGCCGTCGTCGCGCATGACGGTGGAGTAGGGCGAGGAAAGCGTGGCGTCGCCCGCCATCACCGGCATCCAGTTTTGCGCGCAGGCGCCGGTGCAGGTGCTCTTGCCGCTGCCGGCGCTGTCCTTGTCGAAGGTGTAGACGGTCATGCCCTTCGAATCGACCAGCATGCCGTTGACCTTCTTGACCGGCAGGTCGGCCGCGTGCGCGGACAGGGAGAATACGGTAAGCAGGATTGCAGAACCAAGGCTGACTGATTTCATGTTCATGGAAGTCTCCTGTGAATGCTTCGGATCGCGAATCGGTTGTGAACTGCCGGGCCATTGTAGTCCTGTGCGGAAGCCTGCCGCGCACTTTGTGTATTAGCGTACGGACAATGGCATCCTCTCAAGGCACCATGGATCCGTACTCATCGCAAATATAAAGGAGCACGATCATGGGCAAATATTTCCTGGCGTGGATTCTGGGCGTGCCGGCCATTGTTCTTGTGCTGATCTATCTGTTCTTCCATTAATCAGCGTGAAAAAAACGCCAACCCAACGAGGTTGGCGTTTTCCTGCCCAGCGAGGGAACTTGCTTGGCAGATCAGCCTTTCCGGCCGCGATGATCGCGGAACGGTCGCTGGACCAGTCAGAACTTTCCAGACATTTATTCTTAATTTCCCGTTAGCTTAAGTAAGCGTGTCACGGCGCTGCCCGCATGTGGCGCTTTCGCATCGTTCCTTTGCGTTGACAGGCCTCATGGGCGAAAGTCTCGGGCAAAACTCGTACTATATTTACAGCTCAAAGTGCCAGCTCACTTTTTAACTGGGGATAAAAATGCGATCCATACGTGGAACAGGTGGACCGGGAAGCGCCTCCCGCTGGTTGTTGCCGTGCCTGCTCGCCGGCCTGGCGACGGCACAGGGTGCCGGGCCGGCCGAACCGCAGGCCGCGGCCGCGCCCACCGGCTATCGCGTGATCAACCTGGGCACCGGAGACCTCAGCGAACTACCGGTCGTCAACAGCAAAGGCCAGGTGTCGTTCTCGATGCAGTCGGGGGCCGGCTCCCGCGGATACTTCTATGACGGAACGGTAACGACCGATATCGGCACCCTGGGCGGCCCGGGCACCAATGCGGTCGACGTGAACGACGCGGGACAGGTGACCGGCCGTTCCACGCTTCCGTCCGGCCTCGAGCACGCCTTCGTGTGGCGCAGCGGCAGAGGCATGATCGATCTTGGCGTCCTCCCGGGCGCGGCGAATTCGGCGGCGTCGGCGATCAACAACCGCGGTGTCGTGGTGGGCACTTCCGAAGGTGTGCCGTCGACGCCGCCGCATGCGTTCCGCTGGAGCGCCACCGACGGAATGCAGGACCTGGGCGCGTTCACGACCGGGAACACCAGCTTTTCCAGCGCGACGTTGATCAACGATGCGGGGCTGATTGCGGGGAATTCGGATACGGCCGCCATGAGCCGCGATGGATTCGTGTGGACGCGTAAAAGCGGCATGATCGATATCTCGGCCCCTGGCAGCGGCGACGCTTATCCCTACGCGATCGGCCCCAAGGACCAGGTCGCCGGCGCTTTCATCGGACCCGCCAACGCTTATCTTTACCACGCCTTCTTCTGGACCCGCGCCAGCGGCATGCTCGATCTCGGTACGGCCGGGGGCACCGAATCGTTTGTGCTGGCAATGAACCCCAAGTTGCATGCGGCCGGCGTCATCGATTTCGGCACCGACAGGCAGCACGCGATGTCGTGGACGCGTGCCGGTGGCATGGTCGATCTCGGCACGCTCGGCGGGCTGCAATCGCGCGCCATCGGCATCAACGGCAAGGGACAGATCGTCGGTTCGGCAGACAACGCGAGCGGCGATTCACGGGCCTTCCTGTGGGCCGCGAACCAGGGCATGATCGACCTGAACATGCGTCTGCGCGATGCCCCCGCCGGTCTCAAGCTGGACGACGCCTTGGCGATCAACGACAGCGGAATGATCGTGGCGAGTTCGAACGCCGGGCTGGTGCTGCTGAAGCCGGACGATGGCAAACCGGTGGCTTGCGCGCTCGGCCCGCTCGAGGCGGCAGATGTGGTGAAGCGGGGCGCTCCGCTGGAGGCATCGGTCGKCTTCAGGGGAGAGAGCCTGGCCGGGATGCGCAGCCTCACCTGGTCATGGGGTGACGGCAGTGCAGCCCAGGCCGGCAAGTTGAGCGTGAGCGGCGCCGCCGGCAGCGCCAGCGCCAGCCACAGTTACGCCGCGCCGGGCATCTATTCGGTGCGGGCCACGATCGTCGACGCTGCCGGCCGTAGCGCCGCGGTCAGCCGCAAGCTCATCGTCTACGAGCCGTCCGGCGGCGTGGTGGCGGGCAGCGGCAGCTTCGTGTCGCCGCAAGGTGCGCTCAGGAAGGCGCCGGGCCGTTCCGCCAGGGCGTCCTTCAGCTTCCTGGCCGGCGCCGGGGCCCAACTGCAGGTCGACCTTCCCGGCATGAGCTTCCGCAGCGCCAGCCTGCGGCCGGTGGCGGTGAAGGGAGCGGGGGCGCAGTTCGAAGGCAGCGGTACGATCGATGGCTCAGGCGGTTATAAATTTATCCTGAGCACGATAACGGGCGCGGCCGCAAGCCCGGGCGAGCGGGGCCGTTTCAGCCTGAAGGTCTGGCATCTCGATCCCGTGACGCACAAGGAGGTGGTGGATTACGACAGCCAGGGCACGCGCCCCGGTGTTGCCGGCGGGGCGCTGGTAGCGGGGAGGATACTGCAGCAATAGCCGGGGCCGGCCGTGCTTCAGTTCTTGCGGACGAACTCCGACTTCAGGCTCATCGCGCCAAAACCGTCGATCTTGCAATCGATGTCGTGGTCGCCCTCGACCAGGCGGATGCTCTTGACCTTGGTGCCCTGCTTGATGACGCCGCCACCGCCCTTGAGCTTGAGGTCCTTGATGACGGTGACGGAGTCGCCATCCTGCAATACATTGCCGGCCGCGTCGCGCCATACGCGCGCCGCTTCTTCCGGGGCGGCTTCGGCCGCGATCGGCCATTCATGCGCGCATTCGGGGCAGACGTAGTTGCCGGAGCCGTCTTCATAGGTGAGCACGGAGCTGCAGGCGGGGCAGGGAGGTAAGGTCGTCATGGGCATTATCGGTGCTTGGCAAGGCGGAAAAGAAAACGCCACCCGGAGGTGGCGTTTTCTTTGAATCTTGGTGGCCCGGGGCGGAATCGAACCACCGACACAAGGATTTTCAATCCTCTGCTCTACCAACTGAGCTACCAGGCCAAGAGAGGCATGATTATAGCCAGTGACTTCCAAGGTCGCAAGTCCTGAGCGGCAATTTTTTCACGGGCCCGCGGAAGCGCCCCGCGGCAGGCGGGCGAAGCCGCCTCAGGGCAAAGGGCTATAATGCCTGCATGACTACACAGACCTCTTCCTCCGCACAATATCGTGCCGACGGCCGCCGCCAGAGCGACGTCTGCATCGTCGGCAACGGCGCGATCGCCAAGACCGCCGCCCTGGGCTTTTCCCAGGCCGGGCACAGCGTTACCCTGCTGGTGCCGCCCGCGCGTCCGGGCGCGGAAGAGACGGCCGGCGCCTCCGCGGGCGGCGAGAAGCCCTGGGACGTGCGCGTCTACGCGCTCAACCATACGGCGCAGAAGCTGCTGTCTTCGCTGAAGGTCTGGGGTGCTCTCGACATGACGCGCGTTGCGCCGGTCGACGCCATGGACATCAAGGGCGACGGCGAGCAGGGCGGCCACCTGGGCTTCGACGCCTTCGGCGCCCACACCGGCACCCTGGCCTGGATCGTCGAGGACAGCAACCTGAACACCGCGCTGGACGCCGCCCTGCGCTTCGCCCAGAACGTCGACATCGTCACCGGCCGCGCCTGCCGGCTGAGCTGCAGCCCGCTCGGCGCCAAGGTCGAACTGGAAGACGGCGCACCGATCGAAGCCCAGCTGCTGCTGGGTGCCGACGGCCGCGAATCCTGGGTGCGCGGCCAGTGCGACATCGGCATCGATTACCGCTCCTACCACCAGCACGCCATCGTCGCCAATTTTTCCTGCGAAAAGCCGCACCACAACGTCGCCCACCAGTGGTTCACTTGCAAGGACGGCATCATCGCCTTGCTGCCGCTGCCGGGCAACAAGGTCTCGCTGGTGTGGTCGGCGCCGGAAACCCTGGCCGACACCATCATGAACGAGTCGCTGGGCGAGCTGGCGATCCGCCTCGGCGAATACTCGGAAACGCAGCTCGGCCTGCTCAAGCCCCTGCAGCCGGAATCGGTCAAGGCGATCCCGCTGGCCCTGGTGCGCCCGCATGCGATCACGGCGCCGCACGTGGCCCTGATCGGCGACGCCGCCCACGCCGTGCATCCGCTGGCCGGCCATGGCATGAACCTCGGCTTCGGCGACATCGTCGACCTGCTGCGCATCGTGAATGCGCGCGAAACCCATCACGGCATCGGCGACGAACGCGTGCTGGCGCGCTATGCCCGTGCACGCAAGGAAGACGTCCTCCTCATGCAGCTGGCAACCGATGGGCTCGAACGCTTGTTCGGCGCCAATCTCGAGCCAGTGCGCATGGTGCGCAATTTGGGATTAAACTTGCTGGATAAGTTGCCCTTGGTAAAGCGCAGGCTGATCTCCCACGCCCTTGGTAAGTAAGTGGGTAAATAATCTTTAAGGAATAAGTTCATGGGTAAGACCAAACTCGCCGTCCTGCTGGCGGCCGGCCTCGTCACATCCTGCGTCGGCGCGCAGAACTCGGTCGAGGCGACCATCAAGAAGAATATCGAGCCGCGCCTGGGCGGGGCAAAAATCGAATCGATCAAGGAAACGCCCTACAGCGGCCTGTACGAACTGCGCGTCGCCGGCGACATCCTGTACACCGACAAGAAGGGTGAATACCTGATCATCGGCCACGTCTACGATGCCAAGACCACGCGCGACCTGACCCGCGAGCGCATCGACGACATCAACAAGATCAAGTTCTCGGACCTGCCGTTCAACGACGCCATCAAGCAGGTCCATGGCGACGGCAAGCGCGTGATCGCCGTGTTCGAAGACCCGAACTGCGGCTACTGCAAGCGCCTGCGCCAGACCACGCTGAAGGACCTGAACAACGTCACCATCTACACCTTCATGTACAACATCCTGTCCGACGACTCCTTCGTGAAGTCGAAGAACATCTGGTGCGCGCCGGACCGCGGCAAGGCCTGGGATGACTGGATGATCGGCGGCAAGGCGGCCGCGGCGGCCCCGGCCAGCTGCGAGACCCCGAACGACAAGATCCTGGCGCTGGGCCAGAAGCTGAAGATCCAGGGCACGCCGGCGATCTTCTTCACCGACGGCTCGCGCATTCCGGGCGCGGTCGACCTGCCGACGCTCGAGAAAAAACTGGAATCGATCAAGCAGTAAGGGGATGGGGCCTCGGCCACACCTGCAGCCGCTCGCTACGGTTTTCCGGGGCCCCTGTGACGTTCGTAGATAAAAACAGCAACACCGTCCAAAACGAGGAGTAGAACTTGGTCACTCTGAACATCAACGGGCGCGACCAGCAGGTCGACGCCGATCCCTCCACGCCCATCCTCTGGGCGCTGCGCGACAACCTCAACATGACCGGCACCAAGTTCGGCTGCGGCGCTGCCCTGTGCGGCGCCTGCACCGTGCACCTGAACGGCGAGGCGATCCGCTCCTGCGTCACGCCGATCTCCGCCGCCGCCGGCCAGAAGATCACCACCATCGAAGCGATGGAGACGGACAAGGTCGGCAAGGCCGTGCAGGACGCCTGGGTCAGGCACGACGTGCCGCAGTGCGGCTACTGCCAGAGCGGCCAGGTGATGAGCGCCACCGCGCTGCTGCGCGTGAACAAGGCGCCGAGCGATGCCGACATCGACAACGCCATGAGCGGCAATATCTGCCGCTGCGGTACCTATCAACGGATCCGCGCGGCCATCAAGGATGCCGCTAAAACCATCGCCATCGCGTAAGGAGCCGACATGCGACCACAATGGTTCAACAACGCGGGCCTGCCGGGCGCCGCGCAGGGCAGCGCATTCGCCAAAACCTCGCGCCGCGGTTTCCTGAAGGCCGGAACCGTCGCTACCGGCGGACTGGTGCTGGGCTTCATGCTGCCGTCCGGCGGACGGCTGGCGCGCGCCGCCGATGCGAAACCCGTCGTCTATGCGCCGAACGCCTTCCTGCGCGTGGCGCCGGACAATACCGTTACCGTGATCGTCAACCGCCTCGAATTCGGCCAGGGCGTGCACACCTCGCTGCCGATGGTGATCGCCGACGAACTCGATGCCGACTGGGCGCAGGTGCGCGCCGAGCTGGCGCCGGCCGCCGACGTGTACAAGGACCCGGCCTTCGGCATGCAGATCACCGGCGGCTCGGGCACCATCGCCCACTCCTTCACCCAGTACCGCGAAGTCGGCGCCCGCGCCCGCGCGATGCTGATGGCGGCCGCCGCCGAGCAGTGGAAAGTCCAGCCGGCCCAGTGCCGCACCGCCAAGGGCGTGGTCTACGGCCCGGCGGGCCAGAAGGCCACCTACGGCTCCCTGGCGGACGCCGCGATGAAGCAGCCGGTGCCGGACGCCGTCACCCTCAAGCAAGCGAAGCAGTTCCGCTACATCGGCAAGCCGACCAAGCGCCTGGACGCGCGCGCCAAATCCAGCGGCCGCCAGCAGTTCGGCCTCGACTTCAAGCCGGAAGGCGGCAAGCTGGCCGTCGCCGTGGTCGCCCATCCGCCGGTCTTCGGCGCCAGGGTGGCGAAGTTCGACGCTGCGAAAGCCAGGGCGATCCGCGGCGTGCTCGAAGTGGTGGAGATCCCGGTCGACCGTGGCGGACGCGGCGTCGCCGTGATCGCCGAAGGCTACTGGCCGGCCAAGCAGGGCCGCGACGCCCTCGAGATCGAATGGGATACCGGCGCCGTCGGCAAGCTCGATTCCGCCGCCCAGCTGGCCGAGTTCACCGAGCTGTCGAAGACCCAGGGCGCGGTCGCCCGCAAGGCCGATACCGCGGCCGGCAACGCCGCCAGGACCATCTCGGYGGTGTATGAATTCCCCTATCTGGCGCACGCGCCGATGGAACCGCTCAACTGCACGGTCGACCTGAAGATTGATAGCTGCACCCTGTGGGTCGGCTCGCAATTCCAGACCGGCGACCAGGCCGCGGCGGCGAAAACCGCCGGCCTGAAACCGGAGCAGGTGACCCTGCACACGATGATGGCGGGCGGCGGCTTCGGCCGGCGCGCGGTGCCGACCTCGGACTTCGTGGTCGAGGCGGTCAACATCGCCAAGGCCTACAAGGCGGCCGGCCGCAGCGGCCCGGTGAAGATGATCTGTAGCCGCGAGGACGACATCCGCGGCGGCTACTACCGTCCGTCGCACGTGCACCGCGCCGAACTCAAGCTGGACGCCCAGGGCAGGATCGTCGCCTGGGACCACGTCATCGTCGGCCAGTCGATCGCCGCCGGCACCCCGTTCGAGAACTTCATGATCAAGAATGGCGTGGACAGCACCATGGTCGAGGGCATGGGCGAACCCTATGACGTGCCGATGAACCTGTCGGCCCACATTGCCAAGGCCAACGTGCCGGTGCTGTGGTGGCGTTCGGTGGGCTCGACCCACACCGCCTTCGTGATGGAAACCCTGATCGACGAGGCAGCCCACGCCGCCAAGGAAGATCCGGTCGCCTACCGCAAGAAGCTGATCGACAAGAAGCACGCGCGCCACCATGCGGCGCTGGACCTGGCGGTGGCCAAGTCCGGCTATGGCAGGAAGACCCTGCCGAAAGGCCATGCCTGGGGCGTGGCGGTGCACGAATCCTTCAACACCGTGGTCGCCTACGTGGTCGAAGCGTCGATCGGCAAGGACGGCACGCCGAAGCTGCACAAGGCGGTCGCCGGCGTGCACTGCAACCTGGCGGTGAATCCGCTGTCGATCGCGGCCCAGGTCGAGGGCGCCGCCCTGATGGCGCTGGGCACCACGCTGCCGGGCGCCCGCATCACGCTGAAGGATGGCGTGGTCGAGCAGCAGAACTTCGGCGACTACACGGTGGCGCGCATGAACGACATGCCGCAAGTCGACGTGCACATCGTGCCGTCCGAGGATCCGCCGACCGGCCTGGGCGAACCGGGCCTGCCGCCGCTGGCGCCGGCCTTCGCCAACGCTCTGTTCAGGCTGACCGGCAAGCGGCTGCGCAAGCTGCCGTTCGACCTCGCATCGAGCCGAGGCTGAACCGGCCATGAGCGCGCTCCCGGTCGTCGGCATTTTGCTGGCCGCGGGCAGGGGGCGCCGCTTCGATCCGCTGGGGCAGCGTAACAAGCTGCTCCAGATCCTGCCCGGCCCCGGCGGCGAGCCGGTGGTCGTCGCCAGCGCGCGCAAGCTGCTGGCCGTCGTCTCCAGCGTGATTGCCGTGGTGCCGCCCGACGATGGCGGCGTGGGCGCGCTCCTGTCCTCGATCGGCTGCGACGTCACCGTCTGCCCCGAGGCCGATACCGGCATGGGCGCCTCGCTGGTGCACGCGATTCGTGCTTCCTTGCCAAGAGAACCCGCATCCTGGCTGGTGGCGCTGGGCGACATGCCGCATGTGGCGCCGGCCACGCTGCGCCTGCTGTCCGATGCGCTGGCTGCCGGGGCGCCGATCGCCGCCCCCGTGCTGGATGGCCGGCGCGGCAATCCGGTCGGCTTTGGCCGCTTCCACCTCGACGCATTGCTGGCGCTGCGGGGCGACCAGGGCGCGCGCCGCATGCTGCAATCTTTTCCCGTCACCGAGATCGCGGTCGCGGATCCCGGCATCTTCCGCGATATTGACACTCCCGCCGACATCTAGATACTGTACGGTTTGAACTCCCTTCGGCCGAAGAATCCGATTACACTACGGCGGATAAGAGAGAGATTGTTCAATACCATGAAAAAAACGAGTCAGAAGAAGACGGCCGGGGTGCAGTACACCATCGTGCCGAAGGACCTCGCGGGCCACCTGTTCAACGTCACCGTCACCGTCGCCACGCCCGACCCGCAAGGGCAGGTGTTCGTGCTCCCGGCCTGGATCCCGGGCAGCTACATGATCCGCGAATTCGCGCGCAATATCGTGCGCATCCGCGCCGAATCGGGGGGCCAGCCGGTCGACCTGGTCAAGCTCGACAAGCACACCTGGCGCGCGGCGCCGGTGGCCGGTCCGCTGACCCTGCACTACGAAGTCTATGCCTGGGACCTGTCGGTGCGCGCCGCCCACCTGGACCAGACCCACGGTTTCTTCAACGGCACCAGCGTGTTCCTGCGCGTGCAGGGGCAGGAAGCGGCGCCGCACCAGGTCGACATCCAGCGCCCAAGCGACCCGGCCGCCGCCGACTGGCGCGTGGCGACTTCGCTGCCCGAGCTGGGCGCCAGGCGCTACGGCTTCGGCACCTATATCGCCGCCGACTACGACGACCTGATCGACCATCCGGTGGAGATGGGCGATTTCGCGCTCGCCTCCTTCAAGGCCCACGGCATCCCGCACGACATCGTGGTCACCGGCCGCGTGCCCAACCTGGACATGGAGCGCCTGCAGCAGGACCTGAAAGCCATCTGCGAAACCCAGATCGCCTTCTTCGAGCCGAAGACCAGGAAGGCGCCGATGGACCGCTACGTCTTCCTGACCATGGCGGTCGGCGACGGCTACGGCGGCCTGGAACACCGCGCCTCGACGGCCCTGATCTGCTCGCGCGCCGACCTGCCGACCACCGCCGCGCCGAAGACCGCCGAGCGCAGCGAGGGCTACGTGACCTTCCTCGGCCTGTGCAGCCATGAGTACTTCCACACCTGGAACGTCAAGCGCATCAAGCCGGCCGTGTTCGCGCCCTACGACCTGCAGGTCGAGAACTACACGCCGCTGCTGTGGCTGTTCGAAGGCTTCACCAGCTATTACGACGACCTGATGCTGGTCCGCAGCGGCATCATCAGCGAGGCGACTTATTTCAAGTTGCTCGGCAAGACCGTCAGCAACGTCTGGCGCGGCAGCGGCCGCACCAAGCAGAGCATCGCGGAATCCAGCTTCGACGCCTGGACCAAGTACTACCGCCAGGACGAGAACGCGCCGAACGCCATCATCAGCTACTACACCAAGGGCTCGCTGGTCGGCCTGGCCTTCGACCTGAGCATCCGCGCCAAGACCGGCGGCGCGAAATCGCTGGACGACCTGATGCGTGCGCTGTGGGAACGCTATGGCCGCGACTTCTACGCCGGCGCACCAGGCGCCGGCCGTGGCGTCACGGAGAAGGAGGTCGAAGCGCTGTTCGACGAAGTCAGCGGCCTGCGCCTGAAATCCCTCTTCGACCGCCATGTGCGCGGCACCGAGGACATCCCGCTGACCAAGCTGTATGCGCCCTTCGGCATCAAGGTGACGGATGAGCGCAAGAGCAGCAAGCCTTCGCTGAACATCGGCGCCGGCCGCGACCCGCTGGGCACCAAGCTGAGCCAGGTACACGAAGGCGGCGCGGCCCACCAGGCCGGACTGTCGGCAGGCGACATCGTGATCGCCGTCGATGGCCTGCGCGTGAACGGCAATCCGTCGAACCTGGACCAGCTGCTGTCCCGCTACCGCGTCGGCGATACCGTCACCGTGCACGCCTTCCGCCGCGACGAGCTGATGAGCTTCGACGTGGTGCTGCAGGGCTGCGTGGCGCCGGCCATCACCATCGGGGTGGCGCCGGGTACGCGCCGGGCGACGATCGCGCGGCCCAGCGCCAGCTGAGCGGCTTGCCCTTGCCGGCGGCCGGCCCTCATCGCATCCTGATCGTCGGCCTGCCGCCGGCCCAGATGCTCGACATCACCGGCCCGCTGGATGTGTTCACGGCTGCGAATGAGCTGAGCATGGCGGYGGGCCGCCCGGCCCCCTACGAGGTCGGCCTGGCCGGCCCGGACGCCGGCATTCTCGCGACCACTTCCGGCATCGCCTTGCAGGCGGAATACAGCATCTTCGATGCGGCGCTGGCCGCCGGCACCGTGCTCGTCGCCGGCGGCCGCGGCGCCCGCGTGGCTGCCGAGGATGCGCGCCTGGTCGCGGCGCTGGCCGGCCTGTGCGAGCGCGCGCAGCGGGTCGCTTCCATCTGCACCGGCGCATTTCCGCTGGCGGCGACCGGCGTGCTTGACGGCCGCCGGGCCACCACGCACTGGGCGCATTTCGACGAGTTTTCCGCACGCTTCCCGGCGGTGGACATCGACCGCGACGCCCTGTTCGTCGGCGCCGGCAAATTCCATACCTCGGCCGGCATCACGGCCGGCATCGATTTTTCCCTGTCGCTCGTCGAGCATGACCTCGGCAGCGAGCTGGCACGCGCGGTGGCGCGCGAGCTGGTGGTCTTCATGAAGCGTCCGGGCGGGCAATCGCAGTTCAGCACCCGCCTGATGCACGCCGCGACGGGCGACCAGCGCGAACGTTTCGACGCGCTGGCGCACTGGATGGCCGAGCACGTGAGCGAGGACCTGTCGATCGAGGCCCTGGCCGCGCGCCTTGCCATGAGCCCGCGGAACTTCGTGCGCCGCTTTACCGCCGCCATGCGGGTCACGCCCGGCAAGTACGTGCAGATGCTGCGCATCGACGAGGCGCGCCGCCTGCTGACGGAAGGCGACCTGCCGGTGGCGCAGGTTGCGGCGCGCTGCGGCTTTCATTCGGCCGAGGCGATGCGTATCGGCTTCCAGCGCCACCTGCATACCTCACCGAGCGAATTCCGCGACCGCTTCCGGAGCGCCGGCAGTTTGGCATAAATCTTGGGGTAAATGTCATTGTTGCCAAACTTGCTTTCCCTTACGCTGTGGTTTGTTTGCATAGGGGAAGGAAGCAATGAACTGGACCTTGAAAGGATGGGTGGCGCACGCCGCCCTGTTGCTGGCCGGCCTGTCATTCCCGTTTGCCGGCGCGGGCGCGGCCACGGACATGCCTCGAACGGGCTATGCCGCCCAGGCGGACGCCCTGGTACAGGATTACGTGCGCAATGAGTTGTTCAGCGGCGCCGTGCTGGTCGCCAGGGACGGCAAGCCGCTGTTTCGAAAGGGCTTCGGCGCCGCCAACCGCGAATGGGGGATTGCGAACACGCCGGACACCCGGTTCCGGATCGGATCGGTGAGCAAGCAATTCACGGCCGCCGCGATCATGCGCCTCGTGGATGAGCACAAGCTGCTGCTCGACGATGCGGTCGGCAAGCATGTCCGCGATCTGCCGCCAGCCTGGCAGAAGGTGAGCATACGCCAGTTGCTCCAGCATACCTCGGGCATTCCCCGCTACACGATGCTCGACGGCTTCGACGATAGGCTCGTCCGCATCAGGCACACGCCACGCCAGCTCATCGATCTGGTGAAAGACCTGCCGCTCGAATTCGAGCCGGGAACGAAGTTCGAGTACGACAATACCGGCTACATCCTGCTGGGGTGCGTCATCGAGGCGGTCAGCGGCATGCCTTACCGGGACTACCTCGAACAGAAACTGCTGGGGCCGCTGGGCTTGAGGCATTCCGGCTATGACGACGGGCGCAGGATACTCGAGAGGATCGCCCAGCCCTATACCGATGGCCCCGACGGCATCAATCGGGCCGGACCGGCCGACATCAGCAATGCCTACGCTGCCGGCGCCATGGTCAGCAATGTCGACGACCTGCTGGCCTGGCAGCAGATGCTGGTGAACGGCAAGGTCCTCGGTCCGGACAGTAGCGCCGCGGTGTTCACCGATGGCGGACACCATTACGGCCTGGGCTGGTACATCGAGAACCGGCTTTCGCGCACGGTCCATGAGCATGGCGGCTCCTGGAACGGCTACGAATCCTTGCTCGCGTATTATCCCTTTGAACAGCTTACCGTGATCGTGCTGGGCAATCACGGCGAGCAGGCGACGGTCGGACGGATCGCCGACGAGCTCGCGCGCCTGGCGCTGGGGCTGCCGCCGGCGCATCGCGAGGCCAGGGTCGATCCCGCTGTCTTTTCCCGCCTCGTCGGCCGCTACCGGCTGGCGCCGGACATGATGTTCAGCGTGACCAGCAAGGATGGGCAGCTGTTCGCCCAACTGTCCGGACAAAGGCAGCTGCAAATCTACCCGGAAGCTGCGAACCGCTATTTTTTCAAGGCCGTCGATGCGCAGCTGGTGTTCGACGAGCGTGACCCGGACCGTGCCGGCTATCTGGTCCTGCACCAGAACGGCGAGCAGATCAAGGCGCCGCGGATCGATTGAGTGCGTCTACAAAACAGGAGAAACCTATGCTTCAGATGCGTCCCAACTGCGAATGCTGCGACAAGGACCTGCCACCGGAATCGGCCGAGGCAAGGATCTGTTCCTTCGAGTGCACCTTCTGTACGGATTGCGCCACGAAGGTCCTGAAAAACAGCTGTCCGAACTGCGGGGGCGAGATGGTCGCACGCCCCAGAAGGCCGCTGGAAAAGCTCGCGAACAATCCTGCATCTACCGAGCGGGTAGTGAAGCAGGGCGGCTGCCCGCAGGCGGCATAAGGCCGGCCATTCAGGGCGTCTGCGGCCCGGCCAGGCTGCGCAACTGGTAGCGGTTTGCGTCCGCGAACAGGAAGGTTTCCGAGAAGGTCAGCTTGCCGCTCGCCTGCGCCAGCTGCTGCGGAGGCGGCAGCGGGGTACTGCGGCGCATCGAGTCGAGGGCGATTTGCGAGGCGTCCGGATCGCGCGAGCGCTGCACCACGACCTCGGCCAGGCGGCCGTCGCGGTCGACCGTGATCTTCAGCACCACGATGGCCGGCAGCATGTCCGGCAGCTTGCCGTTGAAGTGACGCTCGGGATTGTGCCGCAGGACATGCTGGGCGACCTGGATCTTGTAGTCGTCCAGGCCCGCGGGAGCGGGCTTCGAGGCCGGCGAAGAGGTGAAGGGGCGGACGACTGCGCTGGCGACATGGCCGACCGAGGAGGCGACGGCCGTCGTGGCCGTGATCACGCTCGAGCATCCGCTCAAGCCAGCGATCAAGAACATGAGTGCCAGGCAAGTACGGACGATCGTCTTCATGACCGGAACCTCCCAAAACCTGCTGCCGCTCGCAACGTCCCTTCAATATTACTTCTAGTCGAATAAACGTTGCAACTCCGTGCCGGGATCGGGCGCGCGCATGAAGGCCTCGCCCACCAGGAAGGCATGCACGCTGGCGTCGCGCATGCGCTTGACGTCGGCCGGCGCCAGGATCCCGGACTCGGTCACCACCAGGCGCTCCGCCGGGATATTCGGCAGCAGGCCGATGGTGGTGTCGAGCGTGACCTCGAAGGTGCGCAGGTTGCGGTTGTTGATGCCCAGCAGCCTCGTCTTGAGGCGCAGCGCAGCGTTCAACTCGTCGCCGTCATGCACTTCGACCAGCACATCCATGCCGAGTTCCTGGGCACAGGCTTCCAGTTCCGCCATCAGGCCATGATCCAGGGCAGCCACGATCAAGAGGATAGCATCGGCGCCCATCGCGCGCGCTTCGTAGACCTGGTACAGGTCGACCATGAAATCCTTGCGGATCACCGGCAGTTCGCAGGCGGCGCGCGCCTGTTTCAGGTACTCGCTCGACCCCTGGAAGAACTGGGCGTCGGTTAGCACCGACAGGCAGGCGGCGCCGCCCCTGGCATAACTCTCGGCGATGGCGGCCGGCTGGAAGTCGGCGCGCAGCACGCCCTTCGACGGCGAGGCCTTTTTGACTTCGGCGATCACGCCGGCGCGTCCGCCTGCGATGTTGCGGCGCAGGCTGGCCTCGAAGCCGCGCAGATTGCCGCGCAGTTCGCCGTCGCCCTCGACTTCGGCGCGCAGGCTGTACAGGTCGCGGTATTTTTTGGCGGCGGCGACTTCGTCGGCTTTCACCGCCAGGATCTTGTTCAGGATGTCGGACATGATTTCTTTCTGCTCAGTTCGCGGCGCCGAGCTGGCGCGTCACGCTGACGAACTGGTCGAGCTTGGCCAGCGCGGCGCCCGAGGCGATGGCCGCGCGCGCCTTCTGCAGACCCTCTTCGATCGAGGCGGCGACGCCGGCCGCGTACAGCGCGGTGCCGGCATTCAGCGCCACGATGTCGTGCRCCGGACCCGGTTCGCCGCGCAGGGCTTCCAGCACGCGCGTCTGCGATTCGGCGGCGTTCGCGACCTTCAGGTTGCGGCTGGAGATCATGGCCAGGCCAAAGTCTTCCGGGTGGATCTCGTATTCGCGGATTTCGCCGTTGATGAGCTCACCGACCATGGTGCCGGCGCCCAGCGAGACTTCGTCCATATTGTCGCGGCCCCACACCACCACCGCGTGTTCGGCGCCGAGGCGCTGCAGCACGCGCACCTGGATGCCGACCAGGTCGGGGTGGAACACGCCCATCAGGATGTTCGGTGCGCCGGCCGGATTGGTCAGCGGTCCCAGGATGTTGAAGATGCTGCGCACGCCGAGTTCGCGGCGTACCGGCGCCACATTCTTCATCGCCGCATGGTGGTTGGGCGCGAACATGAAGCCGATGCCGGTCTGGGCGATCGATTGCGCGATCTGCTCGGGCTTGAGGTCGATCTCGGCGCCCAGGGCTTCGATCAGGTCGGCGCTGCCGCTGGACGAAGACACGCTGCGCCCGCCATGCTTGGCCACGCGCGCGCCGGCGGCTGCCGCCACGAACATCGAGGCGGTCGAGATATTGAAGGTGTGGGCGCCGTCGCCGCCGGTGCCGACGATGTCGAGCAGCCTGGTGGTGTCGGCCATCGGCACCTTGGTCGAGAACTCGCGCATGACCTGGGCCGCGGCGGTGATCTCGCCGATGGTTTCCTTCTTCACGCGCAGGCCCATGGTGATGGCCGCGACCATGGTCGGCGACATCTGGCCCGACATGATCTGCCGGAACAGGTGCAGCATCTCGTCGTGGAAGATTTCGCGGTGTTCGATGCAGCGCAGGAGCGCTTCTTGCGGGGTGATCATGTCAGCGCTCCAGGAAGTTCTTCAGCATGGCGTGTCCGTGCTCGGACAGGATGGATTCGGGATGGAACTGCACGCCCTCGATGTCGAATTCCTTGTGGCGCACGCCCATGATTTCGCCGTCGTCGGTCCATGCCGTCACTTCCAGGCAGGCCGGCAGCGAGGCGCGCTCGATCGCCAGCGAGTGGTAGCGGATCACGGTGAAGGGGCTCGGCAGGCCCTTGAACACGCCGAGTCCCGTGTGGGCGATCTTCGAGGTCTTGCCGTGCATGACCTGCTTGGCGCGGATGATCTTGCCCCCAAAAGCTTCGCCGATCGCCTGGTGGCCGAGGCACACGCCCAGGATCGGCTTCCTGCCCTTGAATTCCTTCAGCACGTCGACCGAGACGCCGGCATCCTTCGGGCTTTTCGGGCCCGGCGAGATGCAGATGCGGTCCGGGTTCATGTCCGCGATCTGTTCGAGCGTGATCTCGTCGTTGCGAACCGTGCGCACATCCTCGCCCAGCTCACCGAAGTACTGCACGATGTTGTAGGTGAACGAGTCGTAGTTGTCGATCATGAGCAGCATGTCAGATCTCCCCATCCAGTCCGTCTTGCACTTGCTCGGCCGCGCGCAGCACGGCGCGTGCCTTGTTTTCCGTTTCCAGCCATTCCATCTCGGGGATGGAATCGGCCACGATGCCCGCAGCCGCCTGCACGTACAGGTTGCCGTCCTTGATCACGCCGGTGCGGATCGCGATCGCCACGTCCATCTCGCCGCCGAAGGAGAGATAACCGCAGGCGCCGCCGTAGATGCCGCGCTTGACCGGCTCGAGCTCGTCGATCACTTCCATCGCCCGTACTTTCGGCGCGCCRGTCAGGGTGCCGGCCGGGAAGGTGGCGCGCAGCACGTCCAGGTTGGACATGCCGTCCTTGAGTTCGCCTTCCACGTTGGAGACGATGTGCTGCACGTGCGAGTATTTTTCGATGACCATCTGGTCCGTCACCTTCACCGTGCCGGTCTTGGCGATGCGGCCGATGTCGTTGCGCGCCAGGTCGATCAGCATCACGTGCTCGGCGACCTCCTTCGGATCGTTCAGCAGCTCGTGGGCCAGCTCGGTGTCGCGTTCCGGCGTCGAGCCGCGCGGGCGGGTGCCGGCGATCGGACGCAGGGTCACCTTGCGGCCGCCCTCCGGCTGCTGCTCGTTGCGGACCAGGATCTCCGGCGAGGAGCCGACGATCTGCATGTCGCCGAAGTTGTAGTAGTACATGTAGGGCGAGGGGTTCAGCGAACGCAGCGCGCGGTACAGCGACAGCGGCGAATCCACGTAAGGCTTGCGGATGCGCTGGCCGATCTGCACCTGCATCAGGTCGCCGGCCATCACGTATTCCTTGGCCACCGCCACCGCCTTCAGGTAATCCTCCTTGCTGAAGTCGCGCACCGCTTCGGTACGTACCGAGCTCGAAGTGACAGGCGCATCGACGCTACGGCGCAGCATCACGCGCAAGTCCTTCAGGCGCTGGCGCGCCCGCGCATAGGCTTCCGGCTGGGCGGGATCGGCGTAGACGATCAGGTAGAGCTTGCCCGACAGGTTGTCGATCACGGCCAGCTCTTCGGTCTGCATCAGCTGGATGTCCGGCAGTCCCAGCTCGTCCTGCGGCGCCTTGCCCGCCAGCTTCTTCTCGATGTGGCGTACGGTGTCGTAGCCGAAGTAGCCGGCCAGGCCGCCGCAGAAGCGCGGCAGTCCCGGACGCAGGGCGACCTTGAAGCGCTGCTGGTAAGCCTCGATGAAGTCGAGCGGATTGCCTTCGTGCGTCTCGATGACTTCGCCGTTCCGTTCGACCGTGGTCACGTCACCGCTGGTGCGCAGGAGGGTCTTCGCCGGCAGGCCGATGAAGGAGTAGCGCCCGAAGCGCTCGCCGCCGACCACGGACTCGAGCAGGAAGGTGTTCTTGCCGGCGTCCTGGCTCTGGGCCAGCTTCAGGTAGAGCGTGAGCGGGGTTTCGAGATCGGCGAAGGCTTCCGCGATCAGGGGGATACGGTTATAGCCTTGCGTGGCGAGCGATTTGAATTCGAGTTCGGTCATGCTTTTCTCCGGACCGGCCGCGAGGAGGGAGAGCGGCCGGCGTTTTCTTCAAAAAACCTGCCGGTTGGTTTTACACGCAGGGCGTGCACCGGCAGCAATCAACGGGGTTTAGTTAGCCCAGGATTGCCAGCGTCGCCACAGCCAGGCCTCGAGGGCGCCGGTTTGGTTGACGGTGTGTTTTTTGGTGAAAAACATGTATAGATAAGTTAGTTTGACGTACTGTTGTGAGCAGATATCAGCTTCGCTGCATCGAGCAGCGAATCAACTATACCATCGGAATTAATAGTTTGCACAGGCATTCCGTGGTTATAACCATATGGCACAGTGAGCACAAAGCAACCGGCGGCCCGCGCCGCCTCGGCGTCGTTGCTCGAATCGCCGATCGCCACCACGGCTGAAGGCAGGAGGCCGAAGTCGCGGCAGACCTGCTGCAAGGGCAGGGGATCGGGCTTCTTTTTCGGCAGCGAGTCGCCGCCGTAGACCAGCTCGAACCAGGGCGCCAGGCCTTTCCGCTCCAGCAGGGGTAAAGTGAAAGCGACAGGCTTGTTGGTCACGCAGGCCAGGCGCAGGCCTTGCACCTTCAGGGCCTTCAGTCCCTCGATCACGTCCGGGAACAGGGTGGCGCGTTCGCCGTTGATCGCCAGGTAGTGCCGCTGGTAGGCGGCCATGGCGTCATCGAATACGGCGTCGATGCGGGCGCTGTCGTAGTCCAGGGCCAGCACGTCGCGGATCAGCTTTTCCGAGCCCTTGCCGACCATCGGTTCGATGGTGGCCTGGTCGATCGGCGCAAGGCCGAACTCCGCGCGCATGCCGTTCAGCGCCAGTTCGAAATCCGGCACCGTGTGCAGCATGGTGCCGTCGAGGTCGATGATGGCGGCCTGGATTGCCGCAGCGCCGGCCCTCATTACTTCGCCTTTACCGAAGCCAGTTCGGCGCGCATGGCGTCGATCACGGCCTTGTAGTCGGGCTTGCCGAAGATGGCGGAACCGGCCACGAAGGTGTCGGCGCCGGCGGCAGCCACGGCGGCGATGTTGTCGGCCTTGATGCCGCCGTCGACCTCCAGCATGATGTCGCGGCCGGATTCGTCGATCAGGCGGCGCGCCTGGGCGACCTTTTTCAGCGCTTCCGGAATGAAGGACTGGCCGCCGAAGCCGGGGTTCACCGACATGATCAGGATGATGTCGATCTTGTCCATCACGTGGTCGAGGTGGTGCAGCGGGGTGCCCGGATTGAACACCAGGCCGGCCTTGCAGCCGTTATCGCGGATCAGCTGCAGCGTGCGGTCGACGTGCTCGGAGGCTTCCGGGTGGAAGGTGATGATGTCGGCGCCGGCTTTCGCGAAGTCGGGGATGATGCGGTCGACCGGCTTGACCATCAGGTGGACGTCGATCGGCACCTGCACGTGCGGACGGATGGCCTGGCACACCATCGGGCCGATGGTCAGGTTCGGGACATAGTGGTTGTCCATCACGTCGAAGTGGATGATGTCGGCGCCGGCGGCAACGACATTCCTGACTTCCTCGCCCAGGCGGGCAAAGTCGGCGGACAGGATGCTGGGAGCGATGCGGTAGGTGGTCATGGCGGTCTGGAAGTCTGCAATTCAGAAAGACCGCTATTGTACGACGCCGCGCTTTCCGCCACCGTTGTATGATGGCGCCTTAGAAAAAAGGAAAGCCATGGCCGTCTACGATTTCGCGATCAATGTCAGGACCCAGTACCTGCCGGAACAATCCAAACCGGACCGGACACTGCATGTGTTCACCTACACGATCACGATCAAGAATACYGGCGATGTGCCGGCCCAGCTGATCTCGCGCCACTGGGTGATCACCGATGCCAGCGGCAAGACCCAGGAAGTGCGCGGCCTGGGCGTGGTCGGCCACCAGCCGCTGCTCAAGCCGGGCGAAGAATTCGAATACACCAGCGGCACCCAGCTGGAAACGGCCCAGGGCTCGATGACCGGCGAATACTTCTTCGTGGCCGAAGACGGCCACCGTTTCGAAGTCACGATCCCGGAATTCGTGCTGTCGCTGCCGCGCGCCCTGCACTGAGCCTGCGCGCCCCGGGCCTTACTTGCGCCCGGAGAACATCGTCCACCAGACGATGAAGATCAGCAGGCACAGGGCCGCTCCCGCTTCCAATACCAGTATCCACATAACGGTTCCTTATGTTTTCGACACGCCGAAGTGTACCCGCCCGCGGCCTCGCCGGGTTGGTTTCCATTGCCGCCTTGCTGGCCGCCTGTACCACGGCGCCACCGAAACCCACGCCGAAACCCCGGCCTGTGCCTTCGCCCCAGCCGAAGCCTCAACCCCAGCCACCCATTAAAATCCCGCCGCCGGTGGCGCCGGTGCCGTCCGAACCGGGGCAGCAGCCGCCCGCCGCGCCGCTGTTCACCCCCGTCGGCTTCGAGGCGCTGCCGGGCTGGCAGGAGGACGACCTGCGCCAGGCCTGGCCGGCCTATCTGTCGTCCTGCCGCGCGCTGGGGAACAAGGCGGACTGGAAGACGCCCTGCGCGGCCGCCAAGCTGGTCGATACCGGCGACGGCGTGGCGATCCGCCAGTATTTCGAAACGTATTTCGTGCCCAACCTGGTGCGCGCCGCGGATGGCGCGGACACCGGCCTGATTACCGGCTACTACGAACCGATGCTGCATGGCTCGCGCAAGCGCGGCGGCGCCTACCAGACGCCGCTCTACAAGGTGCCGGACGACCTCGTCACCGTCGACCTGGCCAGCGTCTATCCGRGCCTGAAGGGCATGCGCCTGCGCGGCCGCCTGGTCGGCAAGACCGTGGTGCCCTACGGCACCCGCGCCGAGATCGAGCGCGCGCGGCTGCCGGGCAAGGAACTGGTCTGGGTCGACGATCCGGTTGAAGCTTTCTTCCTCGAAGTCCAGGGTTCGGGACGGGTGGAGCTCGACGATTCCGGCGAGACTGTGCGCATCGCCTATGCCGACCAGAACGGCCATCCCTACAAGGCGATCGGGCGCTGGCTGGTCGAACAGGGCGAACTGACGGCCGGCCAGGCCTCGGCCCAGGGCATCAAGGCCTGGATCGCCGCCCATCCGGAGCGCCGCCAGGAACTCCTCAACGTCAATCCGAGCTATATCTTCTTCCGCGAGGAGCGCCTGCCCGATCCCGGCGTCGGCCCGAAAGGCGCGCTGGGCGTGCCCTTGAGCCCGAGCCGCTCGGTGGCGATCGACCCGTCCTTCCTGCCGCTGGGCGCGCCGATCTTCCTGTCGACCACCGAACCGGCCAGCGAGGTGCCGGTGCAGCGCCTGGTGATGGGCCAGGATACCGGCGGCGCCATCCGCGGCGCCGTGCGCGCCGACTTTTTCTTCGGCTTCGGCGACCAGGCGGCCGACAATGCCGGGCGCATGAAGCAGCGCGGCCAGCTGTGGGTGCTGCTGCCCCGGCCGGCGACCGTGCAGGCTTCACGCTGACGCTACTTGCCCGGCCGTTCAGGCAGGCGCTTTCAGGCGCGAATCTTGTGCAGCCGGGTGCCGAACAGGGTGCCCAGGGTCAGCAGCAGGGCGCCGGCCGCCACCACGCCCAGGCCGGCGCGCACGCCGATCCTTTCCGCCAGCAGCCCGGCGCCGGCCGCGCCCACCGGCGCCATCGCCACCGTCATGAAGCGCATGGTCGAGGTCATCCGGCCCAGGAAGGCGTCCGGCGTCACGCGCTGGCGCAGGGCCAGGTAGGGCAGGAAGAACAGGGTGGCGCCGCAATCCAGCCAGAACACCACCAGCGCATAGGCGGCCGCGCTGGCCGTACTGCTGCCGAACAGGTCGCGTGGAATGACCGGCATCAGCACGAAGCCGATGCTTGATGCACACAGCCCGATCGCGACCGTGCCGCCGGCGCCGAAGCGCGCCGTCAGGGGCTTCAGCAGCACCGAACTGGCCAGCACGCCGACTCCGCCCAGCATCTGGGCCGAGCCCATCATCCCCGGCGACATCCCGAGCTCGCGGGTGGCGAACAGCACGTAGAGCGCCATGTAGCCGTAGAACAGCAGGTGCCAGCAGGCCGAGGTCCAGGCCAGCAGGCGCAGCACCGGCTGGCGCCAGACGAAGGCGAGGCCGTCCAGTATGTCGCGCAGAACATGCGATTCCGGCGGCACCGGCTGCGGCTCGCGCGCCTTGACGCGCCGCAGGTTCCAGATCGAGACCGTGAAGCCCGCCACATTGAAGAGGATGGCGAAGGGCGCGCCCAGCGCCTGCACCAGCACGCCGGCCAGGCCGGGACCCAGCAGGCGCGAGGCCGATTCGGTGGCAGCGAACTTCGATTGCGCATCGATCAGGCCGTCGCGCCCGACCAGGAAGGTCATGAAGATCTGCTCGGCGCCGCCGCCTACCACCAGGCCGGTGCCGAGGACGAACTCGACCGCGTACATCCAGTGGATGCTGAGCCAGCCCTGCCACCAGGCGAAGGGCACGCTGGCCAGGCTCAGTGCCACCATCGCGTCGCTGCACAGCATGACGGGCAGGCGCCGGCTGCGGTCGAGCAGGACCCCGACGGGCAGGCCGAAGACCAGGAAGGGCAGGGAGCCGAGCGCCGCCAGGGTGCCCATCTGGGCCGGGGTGGCGTGCAGCAGCAGGGCCGCGCAGATGGGCAGGGCCAGCAGCGTGATCTGGGCGCCGAAATTGCTGAGGATGCTGCTGAACCAGAAGCGGCGGAAATCGGGATTGCGCAGCTGCGGATCGCCGTTCAGTTTGCGGAGGAAAGTAATTGGAGACACAGCGCAATGATAACAAAGCGCCCTTGCCATTTATGCCACCCAAGGCGCTACAATCGAAGGGTTATCTTATTAAAGGATCTCCCATGGAATATTCTGACCTGCTGATCGAGAATCACGGCAAGGTTGTCGTGATCCGCCTGAACCGTCCGAAGGCGATGAATGCGCTGAACGACAATATGATGAACGAGCTGGGTGACGCGCTGACCAAGTTCGACGCCGACCCGGCAATCAACGTCATCGTCCTGACCGGCAGCGAGAAAGTCTTCGCGGCGGGCGCCGACATCGCCGCCATGGCCGACTACACCTATGCCGACACCTATCCCGGCAACTACATCGGCCGCAACTGGGAGCACATCCTGAACGTGCGCAAGCCGGTGATCGGCGTCGTCTCCGGCTATGCGCTGGGCGGCGGCTGCGAGCTGGCGATGATGTGCGACTTCCTGATCGCCGGCGACAGCGCCAAGTTCGGCCAGCCGGAAATCAAGGTCGGCGTGACTCCGGGCGCCGGCGGCACCCAGCGCCTGCCGCGCGCCATCGGCAAGTCGAAAGCCATGGACATGCTGCTGACCTGCCGCATGATCGACGCCGCCGAAGCCGAGCGCACCGGCCTGGTGTCGCGCGTGTTCCCGGCCGATACCGTGATGGAAGAAGCGCTGGCGGTGGCGAACACCATCGCCGCGAT
This sequence comes from Massilia sp. 05N420, assembly GCF_056397205.1. NCBI lineage: Bacteria > Pseudomonadati > Pseudomonadota > Betaproteobacteria > Burkholderiales > Oxalobacteraceae > Massilia > Massilia sp. 05N420. The sequence continues at coordinate 1,746 of NZ_JBFTMX010000015.1, read as the reverse complement.
GCCGGTGTCGGTCGCCATGCAGATCAAGGACTCGGTCAACCGCGCCTTCGAGACCACCTTGACCGAAGGCGTGCGCTACGAGCGCCGCTACTTCCACGCCGGCTTCGGTACGCCGGCGCAGAAGGAGGGCATGAAGGCCTTCCTGGAGAAACGCAAGCCGAACTTCGAAGGCCTGTGATCCTGCCTGCCTCTGGTTTACATCAGAGGCAATTCCCCGGTGCCCAGCCGCACAGGGCGCTGAGGAGATTGATCCAGCGGCCATCGGGAATCGACGCGCCCTGGACCTTGGGGTCGCGCGGGACGTAGCCGTAGGACGTCACGCCGACCACCCGGTTCGATCCATTGTTCTTGCCGCTAGCACCGCCGTCCTGCAACTGCTGGAAGTTCTGGATCCACGGTCCGCCACTGGAGCCGCCCTCGGCGTCCGAGCCGTACTCGACATTGTTCGGCTCGACGACCTGGAAGGCCGCGCTGGTGATGATCTGCATCTTCTCGCAGCCGTCGAGATTGCAGGGATAGCCGAGCTTGGAGGTGTGGTTGTCCGCCAGGCTCAGGGTCTGCCAGCCGAGCCATCCGGTCAGGTCGCCCAGGGCACGCGTGCGGCCGCCCACCGGCTGGTCGTCGAAGACGATCATCGCGTAATCCGCGGCATTCGGCACCTCGCCGCCGCCGAAGGCCCAGTCACCGGTCACGATCACGACGCTCCAGTTCCAGGTCAGCAGGGGAGCGGTGCCGTCGCGAAATGCCGGCACGAACAGCCAGTTGCTATGGAAGCCGCTCGAGGTCCCGCTGTGCACGCAATGGCCGGCCGTGGCGACGATGCGGTGCTGGATCACCGACGCCGAGCAGAGGTAGGGCTGGCCGTCGATCGAGAAGAAGAGCGTGCCCGCCGTTATATACGGATAGGCGCGGTCCGCGGAGAAGGGGGCGGACGCACCGGTGAACATGGGGAATACGCGGCTGCTGGTGTAATGCGCGCCGAAGATGCCGACGGCTCCCGGGGACACTACGCCCGTGTTGCGCTTCTGCGTGGTGTCCGGTTTGAACAGCTGTTTTATCACGGAGGGCGGCGTCTGCATGGCCGGGGCGCGGCCGTCGGCGCCCTGGACCTGCTCATCGGTGCGCGGCTCCGCCTGCCTGCGGATGACCTTGGATGAAGCCAGCGGCAGGGGAAGAGGACGGGCCGCCTTGAGGCGCGCCGGCGTCCAGTAGGCAGCGATCGCCCTGGCGTCCGGGTTGGTCAGGCTCACCATATTGTTGGCCAGCTTGCTGCCTTGCCTGTTGTCTTGCTTGTTGTCTTGCGCCTGGCTCGGTGCTGCGCCGAAAAGCAAGAGCGCAAGAACGGGCACGCAGGTATGCGCGAGGAATTTCATATTGCCTCCGAATGGGTCTCGTCGATTGGCCCGGCGGCAGGCATCGATGCCGGGATGGACGCCGTCAAAAAGTGCTGCGAACCCAGCTTAAGAGCGCAATCGGAGGAAGTTCGGCGGATCTTGCTGTCTGCTGATGAGCATCAATACAGTAGAGTGGTCCGGGGCAATGTTCTCTGCTCAAGCTTTTACTTGAGGTGTGTCGCGAACGGGCTTGCGCGCCCCGGTGCCGTTTGCTATAGTGCGCGTCCTGCTTCTGCAGCGCAGGAAAAGCTGAACGAAATCAAGTAGTTGGGCTAGGTGTTTTGATAACACCGCTGGCGCTGAAGAAAAAGATGGAGTTGACGAGTTAAGCGAAACACTGCATAATCTCACT